>NZ_JBSGIV010000105.1:0-15238 GCF_053605225.1 Micromonospora sp. NPDC003944 | reverse complement strand
GCGTTCCTGAAGGGTCTGAAGCAGGTCGACGGGTGGCAGGACATGCCGCTGACCGACGCCGCGCAGACCGTGCAGGTGTCGGCGTACCCGGACGCCTACGCCCAGTGGGAGCAGCAGGCCACCGACCTGGTTGCCCAGCACTGGAACAGCTGACCCCCAGCACCGCACGCACGACCGCACAGCAAGACCACCGCACAGCAAGACCACCGCACAACACCGACCGCTGGCCGGCACCCCGCACCCCGGGGATGCCGGCCAGCGGCCTTTCCACACTCCGCACCCGCAGATCTTGGACACTTACCGTCCGCCCAGAACGGAAACTGTCCAAGATCTCGCCGGGACGCACCGCCGGCAAGCAACCGCGGTGGTCAGAAGAGGACGGTGGCCAGGGTGCCGATCGGTCGGAAGCCGCACCGCTCGTAGACGCGGCGGGCCGGGAGGTTGAAGTCGTTGACGTACAGGCTGACGGTGGGGGCGACCCGCACCAGCGCGTCGCGGACCACGGCTGCCATGGCGGCGGTGGCGATCCCCCGGCCTCGCCACTCGGGTGCCACCCAGACGCCCTGGATCTGCGCTGTGCGCTTGGTGACCACGGCCAGTTCGGCCTTGAAGACGACCTTGCCGTCGATGATGCGGGCGTACGCGCGCCCGGTCCGGACCAGGTCGTTGACTCGCCGACGGTAGCTACGGCCGCCGTCCTCGGCCAGCGGGGAGACGCCTACCTCTTCGCTGTACATGGCGACCGCCGCCGGGAAGAGCTTGTCGACTTCGCCGGAGCGCACCTGGCGTACCTCCGGATCGGCAGGTACGGGTGGCAGGGTGTCGGTGACCAGCAGTGGCTGATTGGGGCGGACGTCTCGCGCTGGCCCCCAGGTGTCGGAGAGCCGGTCCCACAGCCCGAGGACGGCATCGGCTCGGCCGACGATCGAAGAGCAGAGCCGTTCCTCGCCAGCGAGCAGGTCGGCGAAGGCGGCCACCGCCGCGTCACTGGCCAGCACCGGAGTGAGGTTGCCGCCGAGCCAGCAGAGTGATTCGAGGTTGCGGCGGGCCCCGTACCCCAGGATTCTGCCCTCGGCCCGCCACCAGGAGAGTCCGCGCGCGGCGATGCGCTCGGCGACCTGCGCGCCCGCGAACGGGTCATGGTCGAGCAGTCGCTCGACCGCGCGGCGCTCCGATTCCCCCAGTTGGCGTACCGGCACCGTCAGCACGACTATCAGCCTGCCAGATCAGCCCCCCGCTTCGCCGGTCGAGTGACAAGGCCGGCATCGGTTGCGCGGGGCCGGGTCCGCCCGGCCCGCCGGACGACCGGGGCAGCAGGGCTCCGAGCAGGAGAAACAGGGCACCGAGTACGAGTCGGCCCGGACCGAGCGCGAGGGTGTGCAGCGCCGCCGGCGGGCGAAGAGTACGCGGGCGCCGCACGTGCCGCCGATCGAGCGGGTGTGGCGATCACCCTGGCGACGAGCCCCAGGATGCCGAGGGTGAGGTGAATCGAGGTTGTCGGCGATGCATTGGCGATATATCGTTGATGCATCAGCGATAGTCCTACGAGAGGAAGAACCCGATGAGGTTCCACCGACAGCACCACCCGATGCACGAAGCCCGGATGCGGGGGTTCGGCTTCCCGCCGGTCCCGCCCGGCCCGCACGGTCATGGCCACGAACACGGCGGCCCCTGGGGCGGCCGGGGCCGTGGGCGGGGTCGGGGCCGACGCCCCAACGTCCGAGCCTCCGTGTTGGCCCTGCTCACCGAGCGCCCGATGCACGGCTACGAGATGATCCAGGAGATCGACTCCCGCACCGGCGGTGCGTGGCGGCCGAGCCCGGGCTCGATCTACCCCACCCTCCAACTGTTGGAGGACGAGGGCGTCATCATCGCCAGCACCGAGGAGTCCGGGGGCGGGCGCAAGCGGTTCACGGTCACCGAGGCCGGCCAGGCGGAGGCCACCGAGGCCGCGCAGACCCCGCCGTGGGCGGACGTCGCCCAGGGCACGGTGAGCAGTTGGCACGACATCCGTGATTCCGGCGCGCAGGCGATGAACGCGCTGCGCCAGGTGATGACGCACGGCACCGACGACCAGCGCGAGCGGGCCGCCCAGGTGCTCGACGAGACCCGACGCAAGCTGTACGCGATCCTCGCCGAATCCGAGTGACGCCAGACCGCACCACGCCATGCCACGGCGCGGCGCGGCACGGCAGCACGGCACCGCACGGCACCGCACGGCAGCACGGCAGCACGGCAGCACGGCAGCACGGCAGCACGGCAGCACGGCAGCACGGCACCGCACGGCACCGCACGGCAGTACGGCACCGCCACGGCAGCGCACCAGCAAGACGCACGATCAGCACAGACGCAATGCGGCCGTTCCCCGCACGGGGAACGGCCGCATCGTCCAGCTGGGAGATCAGTGCACGGTGACCGTCGGGCCGGTGACCAGCCCGCGCAGCTCCTCGGGAAGCTCGGCACCCATCTCGTCGGCGATCCGCAGCGCCTCCTCGATCAGGGTCTCCACGATCTGCGCCTCGGGCACCGTCTTGACGACCTGCCCCTTGACGAAGATCTGGCCCTTGCCGTTGCCGGAGGCGACGCCGAGGTCGGCTTCCCGGGCCTCGCCCGGCCCGTTGACCACGCAGCCCATGACGGCGACCCGCAGCGGCACCGGCAGTCCTTCCAGGCCGGCGGTGACCTCCTCGGCGAGCTTGTAGACGTCGACCTGGGCCCGACCGCAGGACGGGCAGGAGACGATCTCCAGGCCGCGTTCGCGCAGACCGAGGGACTCGAGGATCTGGTTGCCGACCTTGATCTCCTCGACCGGCGGGGCGGACAGCGACACCCGGATCGTGTCGCCGATCCCCTCGGCGAGCAGCGCGCCGAAGGCGACCGCCGACTTGATGGTGCCCTGGAACGCCGGCCCGGCCTCGGTGACGCCGAGGTGCAGCGGGTAGTCGCACTGCTCGGCGAGCTGCCGGTACGCCCGGATCATCACGACCGGGTCGTTGTGCTTGACCGAGATCTTGATGTCCCGGAAGCCGTGCTCCTCGAACAGCGAGCACTCCCACAGCGCCGACTCGACGAGCGCCTCGGCGGTGGCCTTGCCGTACTTGGACAGCAGTCGCTTGTCCAGCGAGCCGGCGTTGACGCCGATCCGGATCGGCACCCCCGCGTCCCCGGCGGCACGAGCGATCTCCTTGACCTTGTCGTCGAACTGGCGGATGTTGCCCGGGTTGACCCGGACCGCCGCGCAGCCGGCGTCGATCGCCGCGAAGACGTACTTGGGCTGGAAGTGGATGTCGGCGATCACCGGGATCTGCGACTTCTTGGCGATCGCGGGCAGCGCCTCCACGTCGTCCTGGGACGGCACCGCCACCCGGACGATCTGGCAGCCGGACGCGGTCAGCTCGGCGATCTGCTGGAGGGTCGCGTTGATGTCGGAGGTGAGGGTCGTGGTCATCGACTGCACCGACACCGGCGCACCACCACCGACCGGCACCGAGCCGACCATGATCTGGCGGCTGGCCCGACGGGGGGCGAGCGGCGGGGGCGGGACGGCGGGCATACCGAGACTGATAGCTGTCACTTCAGGCACTCACCTTGAGAAGAGGGTGATGGGGTTGACGACGTCCGCGGCGATTGTCAGCAGCGTGAACGCGCCACCGATCAGGATCACCGCGTACGTGAAGGGCATCAGTTTGAGGTAGTCCACCCGGCCGGGGTCGGCCCGGCCGATCCGCGCGTAGACCCAGGAGCGTGCGCGTTCGAACCAGGCGACGGCGATGTGGCCGCCGTCCACCGGGAGCAGCGGCAGCAGGTTGAACACGCCGATGAAGAAGTTCAGCGACACGAAGAGCATGAAGAAGACCAGCCAGGCGTTGTTCTCGACAGCCTCGCCGCCGAGTCGGCTGGCACCGACCACGCTGATCGGGGTGTCGATGTCGCGCTCGCCGCCGGTGAGGGCGGTCCACAGGGCGGGCACCTTCTGCGGGAGTCGCTGGAGCGCCTGGACGGTGCCGACAGCCAGTTCACCGGTGAAGTCGGCGGTGGCGCCGAAGGCGCCGATCGGGCCGTACGTCACCCGGGTTGGCGTGCTGGGGACGAGCCCGACGCCGAGCGCGGCCACGGGCGCGGCGGCGCCGGTCGGGTTGTCCAGCGGCGGACGCTGCGTCTGCGCGAGCACCGTGCTTGCGGTGGCCGGCTGCCCGTCGCGGACGTACGCGATCTGCGCGGTGTCGCCCGGCTTGAGGTTGCGCAGCGTGGTGAGCAGGTCGCCGTAGGAGGTGATCGGGGTGCCGTTGATCGAGGTGATCCGGTCGCCGTTCTGCAACTGCGCCTGGGCGGCCGGGCTGGCCGCATCCCCCGGGGCGCAGGCGCGCACCGAGTTCTCCGCGACCACGCAGTCACTGAGCCGGATGACGGCCGGCTCCTGGCGGGCCTGCGCGTCGGTGGTCGGGAAGTCGGGGTTGGGCAGGCCCGCGGAGACAGCCAGGATCCAGATCGTGACCAGGGCGAGGGCGAAGTGCGTGATCGAGCCGGCGGCCATCACGATCGTCCGCTTCCAGACCGGGTAGCGCCACATCACCCGCGACTCGTCGCCCGGCTCGACGTCGTCGTCCTGCGGGGTCATTCCAACGATCTTGCAGAAGCCGCCGAGCGGGATGCCCTTGAGGCCGTACTCGGTCTCACCCCGCTTGAACGACCAGATCGTGGGGCCGAAGCCGACGAAGTACTTGGTGACCTTCATCCCGAACGCCTTGGCGGTCAGCAGGTGACCCGCCTCGTGCAGGCTCACCGAGATGAGAATGGCCAGGGCGAAGAGGACCACCCCGAGCAGGTACGACATCAAGCTCCTTCCACCGAACCCGCGATGATCTCCTGCGCGTGCGCGCGCGCCCACGACTCAGCCGCGAGCACGTCCTCGACGGTACCCGGTTCGCCGAAGTCCGGAGCCTCCTCCAACACGCGTTCGAGGGTGTCGACGATGCCGAGGAACGGCAGCCGGCCCGCCACGAACGCCTCGACACACTCCTCGTTCGCCGCGTTGTAGATCGCCGGGCGGCTCCGACCGGCCTCCCCGGCGGCCTTGGCAAGCGCCACTGCCGGGAACGCCTCGTCGTCGAGCGGCGTGAACTCCCAGGTGTGCGCGGCCGTCCAGTCGACAGCCGTCGCCGCCTCGGGGACCCGGTCCGGCCAGCCCATGCCCAGCGCGATCGGCAGCCGCATGTCCGGAGGGCTGGCCTGGGCGATCGTCGACCCGTCGACGAACTCGACCATCGAGTGGATCACCGACTGCGGGTGCACCATCACGGCGATGTCGGCGTAGGGCACGTCGAACAGCTCGTGCGCCTCGATCACCTCGAGCGCCTTGTTGACCATGGTCGCCGAGTTGATCGTGACGACCGGCCCCATGTTCCAGGTCGGGTGCGCGAGCGCCTGCTCGGGTGTGACCTGCGTCAACTCGTCACGCCGTCGACCCCGGAACGGGCCGCCGCTGGCCGTGACGATCAGCCGCCGCACCTCACCGCGCGACCCCGAGCGCAGGCACTGGGCCAGCGCCGAGTGCTCCGAGTCGACAGGCACGATCTGCCCCGGCCGCGTCACCGCGGCCTTGACCAGCGGGCCGCCGGCCACGAGCGACTCCTTGTTGGCAAGCGCGAGGGTACGACCACCACGCAGCGCGGCCAGCGTAGGAGCGAGGCCCAGCGAGCCGACCACCCCGTTGAGCACGATGTCGCACGGCCACTGGGCCAGCTCGGTCATGGCGTCCGGGCCGGCCACGATCTTGGGAAGCTTGAAGTCGCCGGTGGCCCACCCGCGCCGGCTCGCCTCCGCGTAGAACGCGAGCTGGAGATCCTGTGCGGCGGAAGCCCTGGCCACCCCGACCGCCTCGACGCCGAGTTCGAGGGCCTGCGCGGCGAGCAGCTCGACGTTGCCGCCGCCGGCACCCACGGCCACCACCCGGAACCGGTCCGGGTTACGCCTGACGATGTCGATGGCTTGCGTACCGATCGAACCGGTGGACCCGAGCAGAACAAGATCGCGGGGGGAAGTCACGCGGCCATTCTCCCCCACCCCCGCTGCACGCCCGCTGGGAGCCTCAGCCCTCCCCCCGCGCGGCCCCCGGCCATGATCGACTCGGGTTCAAGGATGTCGGGGCATGCCCGCTACCCGGACGACCCGCCTTCAAGGAAACCGAGTCGATCACGGGCTTGTAGGCGTCACCTGTCCGCGCCCGACTGGTCGGGTGCCGCCTCCTCGCCGAGCAGGTCCGCCGGGTCGATCGAGAACTCGAACGGCTCCCGCATGACGAAACGCGTCCCGGCCGCAGCGGCGGCCACCGGCCGGTACTCGCCCTCGGTCAGCTCGTACAACGCGATGGTGGGCACTCGATTACGCAGGTCGACGCGCAGGAAGAACGGCACGCCGACGGCGGCGTACTCACGCGGGCGGTCGATGATGTCCTTGCGCCGGCTTCCGGGAGAGACGATCTCCCCGAGGAGCACGGCGTGGTCGATGTCCATGGTCGTTCGACCGCCGCCCGGAGCGTCGAGGATGACGATGTCCGGGATGAACAGGTCCTGGCCCGAGACGATGTTCGTCTCAAGGTAAAGCCACAGCTTGGCCCGGCGGGCTGCCTGCTTGAGGTGGAACGCGAGGTCCAACTCCGCGTCCTGATGGTCGTACCCGGCATGTGGTGTCACGATCACGCTTCCGCTCAGGACCTCAACCTTGGGGCCGTTGGTCTCCGGCAACAGGTCGAGGGCGAGCTGCGCGGTCCACGGCTCGTCGTGCCACCGCAGCACGTCGAACGACGGCTCGGTGTGCTGCGGCGCCGGCTCCGGCGCGAACGCTGCCTGGGCCATCCGGGCTCACCCCCTCAGCGGACCATCCTGCTCAGGTCAGCCTAGCCACCGCAGCCCCAGATGTGCGTCATCGCACACCCGGTCCGGCTTCCCGAGATGACCGCGTCGCGGCCTCCTCGCGCGGCGTGCAGATCTTGGACAGTTTCCGTCAAGACCGAACGGAAAGTTCCCAAGATCTGCCGGCACGCGCTGCGCTCCTTCTGGTGTGGTACCGCACGACGGCCAGCCAGACCGCCACGCCGATGCAGAGGACGGCCAGCAGGGACAGCAGCACCAGGGCCGGGTTGACCCAGGCGGGCACCAGATCGTACGTGGCGTTGCATCGGTCGTGCAGGGGAAACCAGCGCGACGACTCGCGCCAGTGCACTGCGCGGTAGTCCCTGTCGTAGCTGACGCCGGCCTGCCGGCAGGACTCCTCCGAGCTCATGAAGGGACCCGCGAACGCCCCGAGGAACCAGGTGACAGCGGTGGCGACGATCGCGAGCCCGGCCGTCGCGAGGAACCAGCCGGGAGTCTTCCAGCGGCCGGTGAGCAGAGGTCGGATCCACAGCCAGAGCACGAACATGGGTACGGCGAGACAGAACCCGGTCGTGATGACGCCCATCCTGATCCGTCAGCCTTCCGCCCAGCGAGCCGGACCTGATCATTGCACGGGCTGGCTCACCGCCGTGAACTGTACGAACGCGGCCCAGGCCGAGGGGGTGAAGGTCAGCACGGGCCCCTGCCGGTCCTTGCTGTCGCGTACGCCGACGGTGTCGGCGAAGCCGGCCACCTCGACGCAGTCGCCCTCACCGCCGGACCGGGTCGACGTGCGCCAGACTCCGTCACGCACCATCGGTCATCTCCTTCGCTATGGCCGCGATCAACTCTCGGGACTCGTCGGCGCTCAGCGCCCGCTCACCGAGGGAGCGCCACGCGTCCTCGTAGATCTCGATCTCGTGGGTCTTGTCAAGGTAGACCGCGCCGCACGGCCCGTCCATGTAGATCGTCGTCGGCTCCGGCTCCCGCACGTCGGACGGGAAGTCGAGCATGGTGAAGGTGCCGGCCTGCGCCCAACGGACCAGGCCCGCGGCGAACGGCAACACCCGGATGCCGATGTTGTGCTGCCGCGACGAGACCAGCAGCGACTCCAGTTGCCGGGCCATCGCCACCCGATCGCGCAGCGGGCGGCGCAGCACCGCCTCGCTCAGGATGACGTCGAGGCGCGGAGCGCGCGGTATCGCCCGAGCCAGCAGCCGTTGGCGGCGAAGCCGTACCTCGACCTTCGCCTGACGCTCCGACCCGCCCATCTGCGGGTGGTCGGTGGCGATCACCTCGGTCATGTACTCGACCGTCTGCAACAGGCCGGGCACCAGGTCGACCTCATACTTGCGGATGCGGGTGGCGGCGGCTTCCAGGCCGACGTACAGCTTGAACCAGTCCTTGATCGCCTCGCCGTAGCTGTGCCACCAGCCGTGCGCCTTGGTCTCGCGGGCCAGCGCCCGCATCGTCTCGATCGTCTCCGGGGACGCGCCGTAGACGCGGCACATCGCCGCCACGTCGTTCGGGTGCATGGAGACCTGGCCGGTCTCGTAGCGCCAGATCCGAGGTGCCGACCATTCCAACTCCTTGGCCGCTGCGGTAACTGTCACGTACGCGTCTTCGCGAAGCTCTCTCAGATATCTGCCGAGCTGCCTGCGCGGAACTGTGCTGCCGGCATCGTCCACGTCATCTCCCTGGCTGTCGTCGCGTAAGACACCTCATCCCTTGGTTCGCATTCTGCTCCGAAAGATTGCGCCAGACCAGCACTGGAATGACCATCGTGGATGACAGCGGAATGATCGCATTGGACGGAGAGCCATGGAGAAAAGTGACGACGCCCCCGACGATCTGCCGATGCCGCCCTACGTGACCGCAGAGGACGTCGTGTTCGCGCTGCGGGCGGTCACCGTGCACACCCCCGAGCAGCGGCCCGACGGTCAGCGGTGCCGCAAGGACGCGGCTCCGCACCCGTGCCGGCTGCACCGCTGGGGCCGTAGGGTCCTGGGAGAGCGCGGCCTGACCGACGAGCAGGTCCGGACCCTCCTCGCTGGAGGGACGGTCGCGCTGCGATGAGCTACCCGACGGAGGATCGCCTACCAGTGCAGGTGGCCGGGCCCGCACTACGCGCGAATCATCCTGCGGGGAGCAAGCCACCGTCACCAGCGGAACGGGCCGCGCAGCAGTGGATCATCCACTTGCCGACCACGCTGACCAGCCTCGACGAGGTCACCGCCCTGGCCGTGGCACTGCGCGACTCGCTCGGTCACGTCACCGTCGTCGACTTCGGGGAGACCACGCTCAGCGAGGAGGACGCGCAGTTTCTGCGTACCCGAGTGTTCTGTAACGCCCGGCTCGGCGATGCCGGCCGTTGCCGGCGGCCCGACGCCCACGACGGCCCCTGCGCTGCGGCGATCGACTCAGCTTCACGGAAATCGGGGTGTCCGCAGTCCGCGGACACCCCGATTTTACGGAAACCGGCGGGTTAGCCGCCGTTGATGACGAACTGCGAGCCCGGCTGGATGACGATGTTGCCGTCGGCCGAGTTGGTGATTGTCACGTTCGTCAGGTTGGCGTTACCGCGCGCGCCGCTCATCGCGAGGATGCCGGCACCGTTGACCGACTTGTCGATCCGCACGTTGGTGATGGCGACGTTCGGCATGTTGCCGCCGCCGTTCTTGAACTGGATGCCGTCGTACGTCGAATCGATGATGTCGGTGTCGCGGATGGTGACCCCGACGATGTCCCGAGTGGCCGGGAAGAGGGTGATGGCACCGAACTCCTGGTCCTCGTTCCAGAAGGCGCCGCCGGTGCGGTAGAGCCCGTTGTTGGCGATCAGCGTCGTGCCGGAGAACGGCAACGGGTCGTGGTCGGTCGCCAGCATGATGCCCGGGTAGTTGGCGGTGTCGTAGATCAGGTTGTTCTCGATGGAGTTGTCGTAACCGCCGTAGATGGCGATGCCGTTGGCCCGCCAGGGCAGCTGGATGGTGTTGTTCACGAAGTGGTTGTCGTGGGCGATGTCGACGCTGCGATCCTTGACGTACGGGTTGGCCCAGACCGCGAGCGCGTCGTCGCCGGTGGTGCGGAACGACGAGTTGAACACCCGCGAGTTGCGCGTGCCGTTGCTGAAGTTGATGCCGTCGGCGTACGTGTTGCGGATCCGCATGCCGCTGAAGTCCAGCCCGTCGGCCGGGCCCCACAGGTCGGGGATGTTGTCGTAGTCGCGACCGACCCAGACACCCACGTTGGCGTGCTCGATCCAGACGTTGCTGATCTTCGTGCCGGTGCCGAAGCGACCGTTCAGACCGACGCCACCCTCGGCGTTGCCGTCACCGCCCCGGATCCGACCGGAGCCGAAGATGGCGATGTCGGAGATCTGGGTGTTCTTGTCGATGTCGAAGCCGAAGTTGCCCTCGTGCGGGTGGTTGATGCCGCCCACCACGTTCTGCGGCTCGGTGAGCGTGTAGAGCTGCGAGTGCCACATGCCGGCGCCCCGGATCGTGACGTTGCTAATGCCGACCTGGTTGTGCGTGCCCCGGTTCAGCGGGTCGTCGGTCAGGATCTTCTGCTCCTGCCGCCACTGCCCGGCGGGGATCCAGACGCAGCTGATGACGCCGTTCTGGTCGTCGGTCACCGCCCGCTGGATCGCGGCGGTGTCGTCGAGCCCGTCGTTCGGGACCGCACCGTACGACGTGATCGAGGTGCAGCCGGCCGGCTGGCTCGCCGGGGGTGCCACCTGCTCCAGGTCGATCATGTCGATGACGTAGAAGGAGGCGGTGTCACCAGAGTCGCGCTGCAACTTGAACCGGGTGCCGGCCGGGTACGACTGCGCCAGCAGCGCGTTCGACTCGTCGAAGAGCCGTCGGGCGTCGGCCTGCGGGGTGTTGGTCAGCGCCTCCGGCCCGTCGGTGTTGCCGTAGAGCCAGCTGTGCTTCGACGACAGCGTCAACTTCCGGGAGAAGACGTCGTTGACGTAGAGGCTGATGGTCGCCTCGATGCCGCCGCCACCCGGCGCGTCCGGGATGGAGTTGCGCACCACGATGGAGTTGGCCTGGTTGGCCGAGGTGAACTCGACGAACTGGCCGGTGCCGGTGAGCCGGACCGACTTGCGGCCCGAGGACTCGCTTGCGAAGTTGGTGTGCCCGAACGTCCGCAGCGGGTCGGCCTCCAGCAGCGTGCCCGAGTAACGACCGGCCTCCGCCTCGTACGAGACGTACGGGACGGCGGCCCCGCGACCGACCACGATCGACTGGCTGAACGCGTTGTTCGTCTCGTTGGTCTCGGCGACCACGTTCGTGGCGTCGGCGGTGGCGGTGAGGGTGGCGCCGCCGCTGGTGGCGGTCCAACTACCACTGACGGCCACGGTGACAGTCGCGCCGGCCGCGATCGAGGCGGTGTTGGTGTTGAGCGTGGTGCTGCCGGCGACCAGCCGGGTGACGGTTGTCGTGCCGGTCGCGGTGGTGCCCCGGTTGCGGACCGCCACGGTGAAGGTGACGGACGCCCCGACGGCCGGGTTCGGCGGGTTCGAGGCGATGCTGAGCACCTGGAGGTCGGGGCCCGGGGCCTGCGCCACCACCAGCGGCGACGCCGCGGTGAAGCTGTTGTTGCCGTTGTTCTGCTCGACGATCGTGTTCGCCGGGTCGACCACCGCCGAGACGGCGTAGCTGCCCATCGGCCGGGTGCCGGCGTTGAACGACACCGTGGTCGAAGCACCTGCGGCGAGCGCACCCACCGAGGCGCTGCCGACGACCGCGCCGGCCAGGCTGAAGTTCACTGTCGTGGCACCGGCGGACGCCGAGCCGATGTTCTGCACGACTGCCGACAGCGTCACCGCGGAGACCTCACTCGGCGACGAGGGCGACCACGTCACCGAGCTGACCACCAGGTCCGGGTTGGGCGCCGGGGTGCCGCACACCTCGAGCTCGGCCACCTGCCCGGAGGGGGCGCCGGTGTTGCCGGTGAACCGCAGCTGCACGTCCGCCGTGGTCGCGCTCACCGGGATGGTCACCACGTTGCTGCCCTGGACGAACTGGTAGGCCGCCGCCGACACCAGACTGGTGTACGTCGACGACGCCTGGTCGCGGCCGAGGACCTGGATGGTCTGGGTACGGGTGCCCCAGGCCGAGTCGGGGTTGAGCTTCACGGTGACACCGGAGATGGAGTGGTTCGCGCCGAGCGCGACGGTCAGGTTCTGCGGGTAGCTCGCCGCGCCCTCCCAGTAGGTGGAGAGCTGCCCGTCGTTCGCCTTGTCCGGGGTGAAGGTGAAGGTGGAGCCGCTCGCCGTCATGCTCTTACCCTGCGCCACGTTGGTGCAGGCGGGCGGGTTGCTGCCGGTCCGGGTGACGGTGTTGCTGTTGCCGGACAGGTTGCCGGCCCCGTCGCGGGCGCGGACGTAGTACGACACCGTCGCCGTCGCCGGCTGGGTGTCCTGGTAGGTCAGGACCGTCCCCAGCGTGGCGATCAGGCTGCCGCCCCGGTAGACGTTGTAACCGGCCAGCCCACTGCCACCCGAGTCGGTGGACGCCCCCCAGTTGAGCGTGATCGTGCTGCCCGACGTGCTCTGCGACAGCGTCCCCGGGGTGCTCGGCGCGGTGGTGTCACCGCTGCCGGTCCGGGTCACCGTGTTGCTGTTGCCGGAGACGTTGCCGGCCGCGTCGCGGGCCCGGACGTAGTACGACACCGTCGCGGTCGCCGGCTGCGTGTCGTTGAAGGTGGTCACGTTGCCGATGGACTGGAGGAACGCGCCGTTGCGGTAGACGTCGTAGCCGGCGACACCGCTGCCGCCCGCGTTGTCCGTCGACGCGACCCAGTTGAGGCTGATGGTGGTGCCCGACTGGGTGTACGAGAGGTTGCCCGGGGCGCTCGGCGCGGTGGTGTCCGGGGTGGTGCCCCCGCTGCCGTACACCTCCAGTTCGGAGAGCTGCCCCGCCGGCCAGCCGCTGTTGGCGGTGATGGTGATCCGGACGTAGCGGGTCGAGGTCGCGCTGAAGTTGATGGTGACGGTGCTGCCACTCGCCGGGTTGAAGGTGTACGTCTGCGACCCGACCAGATCGGTGAACGACGAACCGTTGGTGCTGCCCCGCACGCTCAACGTCTGCGTCCGGGTCCCCCAACCAGAGGTCGGCAGCTTGAGGACGACCTGGTTGACGCTCTGCGACGAGCCGAGGTCGACCTGCACCCACTGCGGGAACGCGTTGTTGACGCTCTCCCAGTAGCTGCCCGCGTTGCCGTCGACGACCTTCGACGAGTCGTAGACGTCGGCGTGGCCGCTCTCCTGGGTCGGACGGCCCTGCGCGAGGTTGGTGGCCGCCGCGGCGAAGCCGCTGCTCGGCGCGGCGGCCGGTTCGGCGGGGCGGGCGGCGGCGGCCGGGGTCGCGACGGCGGTCGCCCCGGCCGTGGCGATCAGCGCGGCGGCGGCCGTGGCCGCCACCATCCTGAACAGATTCGTTCGTCTCATCACTGTCCTTGTCGTCGGGGGACGGTTGCCGCGGTGGCGTGACCACGGGGTGGGGGTGCGGCGGTGCAGCGCCGGCCGACGTGAGCGGGCCGGTGTCGAGAGAGACGGGTGGTGCCGGGCGGCGCGGGGGCGCCGCTCGTCCTGGAAGAACTGTTGGGTACGACCATCAACGGACCTCCCCTGGAGGCCCGCTGAATCTTCCGGAGCAGTGCACAGAATCGTGCATGTGTTTGTCGACTTCTTGCGCGACTTTGGCCAAAGGTTACTGACGTGCTACCGGAGCGTCAACACTTCGACCACCGTGACTATTGACGGTCTTGTCTGCCCTGGCACCAGACGCCCGTCCCCACCTGCGCAGAATTTCGGGGAAGGTACGACCTCCCGACGACTGGAGGCCACACCTTCCCCGAAGCTGTGCGGATCTTGCGTCAGGTCGTGCGGGAACGATCAGGCATCTGGTGCCGCCAGCACGAAGGTCTCCAGCAACTCCCCGCCGTACCAGTCGGTGCGTCGACCCACGTGGACCATGCCCAGCCGCCGAGCGACAGCCATCGACGGCTCGTTGCCCGGCGACACCACCGCGTAGATCTCCCGGGTGCCGGTGGCGAACTCCCGGGCCAGCAGCGCGCGAGCGGCCTCGGTGGCATAGCCGTGACCCCACGAATCCGGGTGCAGGTGCCAACCCGTCTCGATGTCCTCGGTGCGTACCGCCTCATCGAGCCCCGGCAGCGGCTTGAGCAGCGCCGTGCCGACCACCTGACCGGTCTCCCGGACCTCGACCGCCCAGGTGCCATACCGACCCTTGTCGTTGGCGTGCCGCTCCTGCCAGATCCGCAGCCGCTCGACGGCCTGCGCCGGGTCGGTCATCGGCATACCCGGCGACACGGCAAGCCAACGGGTGATCTCCGGACGGGAGTAGATGTCGTAGATCCGGGCCAGGTCGGCCGGCTCGTCGGTCCAATCGCGCAGGATGAGGCGTTCGGTGGTGAGAACAGTCATGACCGGCGATCTTAAGGAGTGACGGCCGCGACGACAGGGAAGGAGGACCCGATGGGCAACGGTTGGCAGCGCACCAAACGGATCACCAGCGCCGCGTTCCGCCCGGTGCGCGGACGGGACCTGTCGCTGCACGCCGCCGCGATCACCTTCTACGGGGCGATCGCCGTGGTGCCCGTCGCCCTGCTGGCGATCTGGCTCACCGCACTCGTCGCCGGGGCCGATCGGGTCCGGCGGCTCACCTCGTACGCCGTGGAGGCCCTGCCCACCGCGATCGGCGCGCCCCGGGCGGTCGAGGCGCTGGTCGAGGCCGGGGTGGGGTTGACCCCGCTGCTGGCGTTGGCCTCCCTCCTGCCCGCCTCCCTGTACGGCGAGGGCCTGCGCCGGGCGTTCGTCTCGGTGGCCGCGCCCCGCACCGACGAGCACCTGGTCGGCTGGCGGGGCCGACTCCTGCTGCTGCCGCTGCTCGCGCCGGCCCCCGCGCTGCTGCTGTCCATCCTGCTGGCGCTCCCGCTCACCACCCGCCTCGTCCGCCAGGGCGGTTGGTGGGGTGTGCTCGGTGTGGTGCTGTCGTTCCTCGCGGTCTGGCTGGTGCTCACGCCGGTGCTGGTGTGGGTGTTCCGGGTCGTCGGGCCCGCCTCACCGGACTGGCTCTCCACCCTCGGGATGGGATCGTTCACGGCGGCGAACCTCTCCGGCTTCCTGCACGGCTTCGTGCTCTTCGCCTCGCTCCCCCTGGACCTCGGCGTGCCCTTCGGCGGCTTCGACGACATCGGCGCCGGCGTGGCCGTCCTCCTGTGGCTCTACCTGTTCCACGTGATCGTCCTGGCCGGCTACTCCGCCACCCTGGCCCTCTCCAACTGGCGCAGTGCCGGAGATCGACACCCAGGCATTGTGCTTCTGGTCCGAGAAG
>NZ_JBSGIV010000104.1:0-15795 GCF_053605225.1 Micromonospora sp. NPDC003944 | reverse complement strand
ATGATCATCGCGATGAGCTACGGCAAGGTCGATCACGACCGGTTCGGGCTGCTCGTCGCGCTGGCCGTGCTGCCCACCGCAGGTCGCGCCCGGCATGCCCTTGCGGGGATAGGTGTGGGCGATCGACCGCAATGTCGCGCCGTGCGTGATGGCGCTGTTGTCACCGAAGTCCCACGCGTAGTCGGTGATGCTCTGCCCGGACGGCGCTGTCGCGGTGGCGGTGAGCGTGGTGTTCAGCGTTCCGGCGCCGCTGGCCGGGTTCGCGGCCAGGGACAGCGTCCCGCCCGGCTCCTGTTTCACCCCGGCGCCGTTGAACCGTAGCCAGTCCAGTGCGAGCAGGTCCGGGGTGCCACCGACCTGGGCGGCGTTGACGAACTTCGCGTACAGGGTGGTCGTGCCGGTGGGCTTGTTCGTCAGCGTGACGGTGGGGGAGACCAGGTTGTCCCACCCGCCGGTCGAGCCGATCGCGGCCGAGCCGATCAGCGTGCCGGTGGGCGAGCCCGTGCGCAGCTCGATGGTGCCGCCCAGGCCGCCGTTGGTCACCCCGAGCGTCACCGAGCCGATGTTGCGCAGGTCCGCCGGCCCGAACGCCACCCAGTCGTTGTGGTCGACCTCGCCGAGTCGCTTGCCAGCGCGGGCGGTGGCCCGGTCGTTGACCGTGACGCCGGACTGGGCGCTGAAGTGTTCGGCCTCCTTGCTCTTGGGCTGTAGCTGCACGCGGGTCGAGCCGGTCAGCGCCGGTACGCCGCCGGCCGCGCCGCCGTCGGTGTACTGCGCGGTGATCAGGGTGTAGAGGTTCTGCCCCGGCCCGTGTCCGTCGCCGGCGTCCGCCTCGGTGGCGAGCAGTCCCGAGCAGCCGGTGTAGACGTCCAACGGGTGGGCGTGCGAGTCGTGGCCGAGCTGGGTCTGCACGGTCACCTTGGCGCAGTCGATGGTGGTGTCCTCGGGGTCGGTGACCGTCACCGTGTACGGGATCTTGTCGCCGAAGTCGAAGAAACCGCCGTCGGGCACGCTGATGGTCACCGTCGGCCTGGTGTTCCCGACCACCACCTCGGTGACCGCGCTGGCGGTCAACCCGTTGCCGCTGTTGCGGACGGTCAACCGGGCGGTGTACTTGCCCGCGGCGGAGTAGGTGAAGCTCGGGTTGGCGGCGGTGGAGTCGGTGGTCCCGTCGTTGGTGAAGTCCCAGGCGTAGCTGAGCGCCGTTCCGTCACCAGCAGTCGTGCCGGCCGACGAGAAGCTGACCGTGAGCGGCGCGCGTCCGCTGTCCGGGGTGGCGGCGAGCTTCGCTGTCGGTGGCCGTCCGTTGGCGACGTAGTCGATGCGGTAGATGCCCGCGCCGGCGTTGCTGCCGCCGCGACCGCTGCCGGTGCCCTCGCCGAAGTCGATGACGTAGAGCGAACCGTCCGGGCCGAACTCGGCCTCGAACGGCTGGATCCAGCTCATGGTGCCGAAGATGCCGTTGATCGACTGGAGGTCACCAACTGCGGTCGGGCCGAAGCGCGCATTGCTGAAGGTCTGCGCCGTCTTGTGGATGGAGAGCGTCTTGAACCACCTGCGGGTCAACTCGTAGGTGATCCACTTGCCCTCGAAGTACTCCGGGAACTTCGTGGTGCGGGTGTTGGCCGGGTCGTAGTCGTACACGGGGCCACTCATCGGCCCGCCTCCGCCGGTGCCTAGCTCGGGGAACTGGGTGGAGGCGGAGTACGCGTACCAGACAAGCGCCGACTTCGACGCCGGCAGGGTGGTCAGGCCGGTGTTGTTGGGGGAGTTGTTCACCGGCGCGGCGCAGTTGAACTTCGCACCCGAGGTGTTGGTGGCGAAGTTGTAGTCGTTGAACGGGATGTTGTTGCCGACGCAGTACGGCCAGCCGTAGTTGCCGGCGCTGGTGATCCGGTTGAACTCGACCGTCCCCTCCGGGCCGCGGTTGGCGTCGGCGGCGCGGGCGTCCGGGCCGTAGTCGGCCACCAGCACCGCGTTGGTCTGCGGTTCGACGGTGATCCGGAACGGGTTGCGCATGCCCATCGCGTAGATCTCCGGCCGGGTCCTCGCCGTGCCGGGGGCGAAGAGGTTGCCGGTCGGCACGGTGTACGTACCGTCGGATTGTGGGGTGATCCGCAGGATCTTGCCGCGCAGGTCGTTGGTGTTGCCGGAGGTGCCCTGGGCGTCCCAGGCGGCGCGGCCGGAGCGCTCGTCGATCGGGGTGTAGCCGCTGGAGGCGAACGGGTCGGTGTTGTCGCCGATCGCGGCGTAGAGCCGGCCGGCCGCGTCCATCGCCAGTGACCCGCCCATGTGCGAGTTGGCCCGGCCCTCGCCCCGGTAGGTGGGGACGGCCAGCAGGCGTTTCTCCGAGGAGAGCGCGACGCTGTTGTTGGCGACGGTGAAGCGGGACAGGTTGAGCTGTTTGAGGGTCTTGTCCGACCAGAGCAGGTAGATCCAGCCGTTGCTGGCGAAGTTGCGGTCCAGGGTCATCCCGAGCAGTCCGTCGGACTGGTCGGTCATGGCTGAGGTGTAGGCGAAGTCCAGCAGGGTGGTGACCTGCAGGGTGTCGGAGTTGACCACCTTCAGCGCGCCGGTGCGCTGGATGTAGTAGACCTTGCGGTCCGGGCCGACGGCCAGTTCGAACGGGTCGGCCAGGTTCTCGGTGACCAGCCCCACCCGTTCGAAGTTGCTGGTCTTGGTGGCCGAACAGTCGCCGGCGACCGCGCCGGCCGCCCACTCGATGCCGTAGCGCAGGTGCTCCAGGAAGGTCGCGCTGCTGAACTGCGAGCTGGCGTGCCCACCGGCGGTGAACCAGGACCGGCCGCCGTCGTAGCGCTGACACCAGGAGTACGCGTGGTCGACGCCCTCGTCCAGGCCGTTGATCCCGTCGCGCACCTTGATCTGCGCGAGGGTGTGCACGTTGCCGGTCGGGTTGGTCCGCCAGTTGTACCACTCCTCGCTCTGCTCCCACAGCTCCGGCAGGTTGCGGGTGGAGGGGTGCGCGCGGTCGAGCACCTTGACCCGGCCGGGGAAGGTGCCGCCGGTGGACGAGAAGTCGGGGTGGTAGTCGAAGATCGTGCCGACCAGACCCTCGTACCAGGTCCAGTCGCGCTCGCTCGCCGAGGCGGCGTGCAGGCCGGCCCACCCACCGCCGTTGCGGATGAACGTCTGCAACGCGGCCCGCTGGCTGGCGTTGAGCAGGTCACCCGAGGTCGGCAGGCTGTTGGTGTTGTTGAACACCAGCGCGTCGAAGGTGGCGAGGTTGGCGTCGGTGAAGGCCGCGGCGTCGGTGGTGGCGACGACCTCGAAGTTGTGGGCGGCGCCGAGTTGCTGGATCGCGGCGATACCAGCCGGGATCGAGTCGTGGTAGAAGTTTGTGATCTTGGAGAAGACCAACACCCGGAAGCGGGGCGCGGCCTCGGCGGGCAGGGCGGTGGTGGTGCTCACCACGGCGATGATGGCGAGCAGGATCAGGCCGAACGTGCGGAGGTGTCGGGGCATGGGGGCGCTCCCTGTCGGACGGTGAGGGTCGGAAAGCGCTTTCTCGCTGCCCGCATCACGGTACTGACAGCCAGTGATGACCGTCAATAGCGCTCTGGTAAGCGTTTTCCCGTCCGTGCGACAGTCGAGGTACGGGCCCCAGGCCCGGCCGGGATCAGGCGAACGGCTTCGGGGTGAAGCTGATGCCACCCCGTTCGGTCATCCGGAGCACCCGATTGCCGTAACGCGGTGGCTGGCGCAGGTACAGCGTGTACCCCAACGCCTGGAACCTCAGGTCCAGGTCGCGCCCCTCCAGGTGCCAGCAGGGCTCACCCGAGCGTGCGGGGGCCTCCTGGTGCAGGTTCTTCAACTCGAACGGCAGGCACGCGGAGCGGACATCGCCGACGATGTCCCAGACGTTGTGGAAGATCAGCGTGGCCGGCGCCACCCAGAAGCGCACGTCTCGCATCGGCCCCGGGTCGAACCGGCGCACGATGTAGTCGAGGTCGAGATGGAGCCGCAGGGCCGACGGTGCGGTGGGGTCGAGGTCGTCGAACTCCAGGAAGTCCAGCGTCGGGTCCTCGGGCCGCCCCTCGTCGTCGGTGACGGCGAGCGCGTGGATCCGGCAGTAGTCCCACGGCGTCTCCCTGAGGTCCCGATCCGTGAGGGTGGCCTTCCGGAGCCCTGACTCAGGGTGCACGTCCATCGTCATACACCGATTATCGCCACCCGCGCCGGCTCGCGGACGTGTCCTTTCGAGCGGTATACCTCAGAGTCATAGATATACCTCCGAGGTATGCCGCTCTACGCCAACACGGCCTCGACCCTGAGCGCCGGCGCAGGTCGCCGCCGGCCCCGATGGCCAGCCGTCGTGTCGATGATCCGATAGACGCCTCGCTCGACCGGGAGTCTGCTGGCCGGAGCGCGTTAGGGTCTGGATCACCTCAGGAGTGTGAGACGGAAGGGGCTGACCGGCCCAGGGTGTCCACACTGCACCGCCGCGACAATTGCTGCCACCCGACCCGACGAGCGCCTCACCGAGGGGAACGACCTGATGCACGGCGACCTGATAGCGCTTGAGTTGAAGGACCAGACGACGTTCGCGGCGCTGGCGATGGAGATCGACTCCGAGGAGGAGGTCTCCTTCCAGTCGCTCAGAGTCAAGCTCAGCGACGTGGCGGAGCAGGTGTCGAAGGTGGCCGAGGAGTTGGTGGAGCACGCCCGCAAGGCGGCCCCGACGGACATCGAGGTCACCATGCGCGTCGGCTTCTCGATCACCAACGGCAAGGCGGTGGCGCTCCTGGTCGACGGGAAGGCCGAGGGCGCGGTCGAGTTGAAGTTGGCCTGGAAGGACCTCGCCGGCTGAGATGGCTGATGTCGAGGCCGGCCGGCATCTGTGGGCGGGGCTGGTCGGCGTTCACCAGGGGTCCGTGACACAGACCGGCTTCATGATCGGGCCGCGGGTCGTCGCCACGGCCACGCACGGGCTGGACCGGACCGGGCCGGTGAAGATACGCCGCATCGGCCGGTCCGCCGCCGCCCTCGACGAGCCGGCGACGGTCCTCGTCTGGGACAAGCAGCGTGACCTCTGCCTGCTGACCGTCGAGGACGCCGACGACTTCTGGTTCGTGCCGGACCCCCGTCCGCCCACCCTCGCCGCGGAGTACGTGGTCGTCAGCTGTGTCGACAGGCGTGCCGAGACGACGCTTGTGGTCAACGAGGGCCTCGTCGAGGACGACGGGATCGCCTGGCTCAAGCTCCGGTCGGGGCAGATCCAGCGGGGATACAGCGGCGCGCCGGTGCTCGACCGCGAGGACGGCCGGCTCGTCGGCATGGTCCGGGTCACCCGCGGGCGGCAGACGGACCTGGGCGGACACGCCCTGCTGGGTACGGAGATCGTTGCGCTCCGAGCCTCGCTCGGCCTGGACGCGCACGACCGCCGGATGCAGATCCGGCACGCCGCAAGCGGGCTCACCTGGCCTCCGCGCAGTCTGATTCGCGGGGACGCACCCTCGGACCTGCTGGAACTCGTCGGCCGGGAAGCGGAGATCGCCGCGCTGGATTCGCGCGACGGCCCCCGTCACCGCCTCGTCGTCGGTGACGCACTCGCCGGCAAGTCGGCGCTGGCCGGCGTCTGGGTCCGCCTCGCGCACGTCCCCGCCGGTGACACGGCGTACGTCGACGCGGCGTTGGCCCCGCCCGTGCCCGCGCGGCATCCGGTGGTGGGGATCGTCCTGCCGGTGCTCGGCGTGCACATCCCGCAGGACCCGTTCGGGAGCCGCTCCGACGAGGAGACGCTGGCGTTGGCCTGCTGGACGATCATGCGCGACCTGCGCGGTGGGCGGCTCGTCATCGACCTCCAGCACCAGATCGTGGACGCCGCCGCCGACGCGGATGTCGTCGCGCTGATGAACGCGGCCGAGCGGATGAACGCCGCGGTCGTCCTCGTCGGGCGGGAGCTCGCCGACGAGTTGTCCTGCGTCGGGCTCTCCACCGCCGTCGAGGTGGGACCGATCGGCCGTAGGGACGCGGCGGCGCTGATCGCCCGTGCCACCCTCGGTCGAGTGCCGGCCGAGGCGGCTGAGAACGCGCTGGACCTCGTCGACCCACGGTGTCTTCTGCCCGGGGAGATCCTGGCGGCCTGCGCACAGCACCAGGGCGACGACGCGGTGGACCTCGCCATCGCCCTGTCCGAGCGATTCGACCTGCCCATTCTCGACCCCGGGCTGGTGACCGTCGGACCCGGCTCGACCGGAGAGGTCTGCCACGACGTGCCGCCGCTCATCGGGGATGCCCTCGAACAACAGGTGTTGGCCTCCGCCCACGACCCGCTCGGCATCCGCGCGCCCACGGCGACGCGGCGGGACCTGGCCCCTGGCGCGTTCAGCGCCGACGCCATCGGGCTCGACGAATGGCCGGGCACCGCGCCGTTCGTCTTCGAGGTGGACACGCTCACCTCCGAACAGGGCCTCGCGATGCAGGACATCGCCCATCGCGTGTCCAACCGCTCGCTGCGACCCGAGTGGGTGGAGTCGCTCTACCAGCAGATCGTCGAGCTGGAGGGCCGAGGCGGCGGCGGTGGCCCGTCGGTGCGGGTCCGCCTGCGGCTCTGGCGCAGCCAGATCCACACGGGCGACGTGGCCGCCGCCAGTCGCACGTTCGCCGAGGTCGGCGGGGTGCACACGGTCGACCGCATCGTCGCGGCGGGAAGCCACCTCGAGCAGGTCCAGGACGCCCAGGTGCTCGTGCTGGCGTGGTGGCTGGGGGTCGGCACGGACGATGGCGTCGGTGCCGCGATCGGAGCGTGGATGAGCGCCGTCGTCGCCGACGAGCGCCTGTCCGGCCGCGCCGATGTGCGGATCGTGCTGCACGACGTGCTCCGCGCGGTCACCGTCCGGCCGTTGCCCTCACCGGACGGCCTCCGCGCGGTCGGCGAGTGGTGTCTGTCCCAGCTGGAGGACGACAGCTCCTTCCTGGCCGACCCGGGCACCTGGACGATGTACGTCTCGCTGATCGGCCGCGCCGGCGACTTCAGCGGCGACCAGTCACTCACCGAGGTCTTCCTCACCCGGGCGCTGCGCGCGCTCGCGCCGCACGAGGAGCTGCTCAAGTCGCTCGCCCTGGCTGGTGACAGCCGTCCTCTGCTGGCGATCGCGAGGCAGCAACGGCGGCTCCACCGGCTGGAGCGCAGCCGGCGGACCGGCGAACCCGGTCGACTGCACCTCGCGCGGGACCTGCTGGCGTGGACCGTCGAGAACGCCCCGACCGCCGACGCCTTCCTGAGCCTGCTCGTCGCCGATCCCACGCTCAAGGTGAGCCGGGAGGGCGACAACGCCGTCGACTCCGACCTGCCCGCGCACCGCTCCGCCGAGAGTCAGCTCGCCCCGATCAAGCGCGCCTACCGCAGGTGGCGCAGGAGCAACCCGAAGGTCACTCCGCTCGTCGTGGAGATCGAGTACCAGTTGGTGCGTACGGAGTGGGCGATCGCGGGGTCGCTCCTGAGGCAGGCGCGGATGTCCGACGAGCGCTGGTTGAGCCGTCCGACCCCGCACAAGCTGGCAGTGCTCGAACAGCTCGGCGAGGTACGCAGGAAGAGACTCTCCTCGCTGGTGAAGCGGTGCGGCGACTCGGTCGAGGCGGTCGAGCGGGAGGCGCACAACGAGCTGCAGCTCCAGACCGCGCTCGCCATCGTGGCGCACATCCCCATCGACTTCCGTCCGGTCGACGAGATCCTGGCCCGCGGCCGGCGGGCCTTCCCGTCCAACCCGCGCATGGCACACCTGCTCGCGGCCCACCACCGGCACCGGCGGCACTTCACCACGGCGGCGGCCGCCTACCTCGACGCCTTCGACCTCGCGCTCGGCGACCCGCTGTTGCGCCTGCGTGCCGCGGTGGGCGCGTGCGAATCGTTGTCCCAGGCCTACGCGGCGGGGGAGTGCTCCCGAGACGAGTTGATGGCGGCGGCGGCACGGGCCGAACTGCACGAGGCCACGGATTTCTCCGCGTCGATCGTCTGCGCCCTGGCCCGGCTCGAACTGCACGGCACCCTGTCCGAGGGGTACGGCAAACTGGCCGAGACCATCGCGCGGGTGGGCAGCTTCTCGGAGCTCGCCACCGGCATGCACGCGATGCGCGCCGAGATCGCGACCGCCGTCGGGCCGGAGAGCGCGCCGTTGGTGGACAGGTTCTTGCACGACTTCACGGATGTGGGCCTGCTCGTCGCGCTCGGGGCGATGTTCGTCCGCTCCCACATGCTGTCGCCCAGCGAGGGGCTCGAGCGGCTCACGGCCGCGCTCGTCCTGTTGGACGGAGTACGGATCATGGCCGGGACCGTCTGGAACGTGCCGTCGGTGAACTTCCAGCAGGGCCGCGCCCTGCTGGTGGCCTGCAAGCAGGTCCAGACGCCGAACCCGATCGGTTGGGACAAGGACCGCGAGCGGTCCGACATCGACCTGGCCCTCGCGAAGTTCCAGTCCGCCGTCGACCTGTCCGTCGACTCGTTCCGCGAGATCGTGCTCGGCTTCATGCGTGAGACGGGGGAGCTGCGACAGAAGCTGGCTCGTCCGGCGCGGTGATCGGGGCCGCGATGATCCGGCTGGGCACCACCGGCGCGTCCCGGCCCGTGCCGCGCCCGCCGTCGCCGCCGGCCGACGACTCCTCGTGGTAGTCCCGCTCCACGTTGACCGACCAGACGTCGTGCGTACTCCCGGTGGCGATGTTCTCGACCGTGAGCATCGCGGTAAGCATCGAGTGGTCCTGGTTGTTGTAGCGGTGCATGCCGTTGCGGCCCACCGGGTGCACGTTCGGCACCGCCTCGGTCAGCCACGCCCGGATCACGTCCACGTTGTGCTGGTAGCGCTCGTCGTACACCGGGTAGGCCTTCGGCATGCGCACGACGTAGCCGGCCTCCACCACGCCCGGTCGCACCAACCCCAACCGCTCCAGCTCCGCGGTGGCGAGGGCCACGAGGTCGGCATCGGGGGTACGCCACATCTGGTCGTCCTCGAACACGAAGTACTCCAGGCCCAGACAGGTGCGGCCGTCCTTGACGAGGTACGGCGACCAGGAGCCGAAGTTCTGGATCCGACCCACCCGCACCCCCGGGTCGTGCACGTAGATCCAGTTGTCCGGGAACGAGAACTCCGCCGGCACGACCAGGGCGACGGTCAGGAAGTCGCGGTAGCGCAGGTCGGCTGCGCAGGCCCGCACCTCCGGCGGCGCCGGCGGGTGCAGCGCGGCGACCAGCTCCGAGATCGGCATGGACGAGATCACCTCGTCGGCCGCCTCGGTACGCTGCCCGCCCGTGCCGTTGACAGTCACGCTGACCGCCCGCCGGCGGGCCGGGTCGCGGTGCACGGCGGTGACCCAACTGCCGGTGGAGATGCGCCCGCCCCGCTCACGGACCTGCTCGGCGCAGCGCTCCCACATCATCCCGGGCCCGTACTTCGGGTACTGGAACTCCTCGATCAGGCTCGTCACGTCGGTGCGCCGCCGTCGCGGCAGCAGCGCGTTGCGGATCGCCGTCGCCAGTGACAGGTTCTTGATCCGCTGCGCCGCCCAGTCGGCCCGCAGCCGGTCCGCCGGCATGCCCCAGACCTTCTCGGTGTACGTCTTGAAGAAGATCGAGTAGAGCCGCCAGCCGAACCGGGCCGATACCCAGCCCTCGAAGTGTGACTGGTCCCGGGGTGGCCGCAGCCGGGCGCGGGCGTACGAGCCGAGGCAGCGGGCAGCCTCCGGCAGCCCCAGGTTGCGCAAGGCGTTCACCGCGCTCAGCGGGTAGTTGAACAGGGCACCCCGGTAGAAGATGCGACTCATCCGGGGCCGGGTCAGAAAGTCGTCGTCCGACAGGATCTCGTGCCAGAACGCCTCCACCCGGGGCACCTTCGTGAAGAAGCGGTGCCCGCCGATGTCGAAGCGCCACCCGTCACGCTCCACCGTGCGACTGATCCCGCCGACCACCTCGTCGGCCTCGAACACCTGGACCGACCGGCCGTGCCGGAGCAGCTCGTACGCCGCGGTGAGCCCGGCCGGCCCCGCACCGATGACCACCGTGCCGTGCTGCTCGCTCATGCTGGTGCGCTCCCTGCTCACCGCCGTGGTGAAGGCCTCGACGTCACCCGTTATGCGCAGAATGTCACACTTGACGGCGGCTGGTCCTCGCTTCGGCGGGGCACGCCGCGGCGTACCACGAGAAGGGCGACTCCCCGCGCGGCCGGGGAGCGGGGAAGCGGGGCGGATGGACCGGTGGCGCAGCGGCGCGGGGGGGCTCGCCGCCCGAGGGGTCGCGGCAGGCCACGCCGGAGCGCGCCTGGCCCGCCGCGTGCCGCCGCCCTGGCCGTACGTCATCGGCCTGTTCCTCGGCGTCAAGCTGCTGCTCACCCTGCTCGGGCTCCTGGTCCTGCACGCCTGGGACGGCGTCCCCGGTGCCCCGCCGGCGGGCGAGGCATTGATGTGGGCACAGCAGCGGGACATCTCCGGGCACCGGTGGATCTCCTTCTGGTTCGCCTGGGACTCCCTGCTCTACCTGCGGCTGAGCACCCTCCCGCTGACCGGGCCGTGGGTGGACTTCGGCTTCCCGCTGCTGTACCCGTTCCTGGCCCGGCCGGTCGGCGCGCTGCTCGGCGGCGACACCGCCCTCGCCCTGTTGCTGATCAGCAACGTCGCGTTCCTGCTGGCGCTCTGGTACGGCTACCGGCTTGCGGAACTGTTGCTCGGCGACGGTCCGGCGGCCCGCCGGTTCACCAGGTATCTGGTGCTGCTGCCGACCGCGTTCCTGTTCCAGGCCGCGCTGACCGAGTCGCTCTTCGTCTGCCTCGCGGTGGCGACGTTCTACTACGCCGAGCGGGGCCGGTGGCTGCTGGTCGGCGTGTTCGGCTACTTCCTGGCGATGAGCCGTTCCGTCGGCCTGCTCGTGGTGCTGCCGCTCGCCCTGGTGCTGCTGCGGCAGCACCGCTGGCGGCTCGGCCCGCGCCCCCTGCTCGGCTACCTCCGGATCGGCTGGCCGTTACTGCTGCTGCCCGCCGGCTGGTTCACCTTCATGGCCTACTGCCGGTGGCGGGGCGGAGACTGGTTCGCCTACCAGCACGCCCAGCAGACCGGGTGGGGCATCGAGGTGCAGAACCCCGTACCAGTGTTGCTGAACGGGTTGACCGGCGAGCCGCGCGACGCGGCTCGGGTCTGGTTCGCCGTGGCCGTCCTGGCCGTGCTTGTCGCCGGCTTCCGCCGCCGGGAGCTGGCCTATCTGGTGTACGGCGTCCTCATGGTGCTGGTGCCGCTGTCGATGGGCCCGCCGGTGTACAAGAGCCTGCTGCGCTACCTGCTCGCTGCCTTCCCGGTGGCGCTGGTGCTGGCCCGCTGGGCCCGGCACGCAAGCGTCGACGTGTGGCTGACCGCGACGCTCGCCGTGGTGCAGGGCGTGCTGTTCGTGCTCTGGCTCAGCTACTGGACCCACATGATCATCTGATTGTGCCGGTCGGTGGTCGGGCCGTACCCATCTCGCGATCTGAGCGTGCCCCGGCGCGGCCCGGACGCGCGGGCCTGTGCGAGCCTGCTACCGACGTTCGACGCCCACCTGAGTGGAGGCCCGGTGTTCACCCTGCCGCTGACCGACGAGGTCGAGCTGCGCCCACTGGAGCCGTGGCGGGCCGAGGAGTTCCTCGCCCACATGGACCGGGCCCGCGACCACATCAAGCCCTGGGTGTCACCGTCCTTCGCCGCCACCGACCTGGAATCCGCCCGTGCGGTGTTGCAGCGCTACGCCGACCGCTGGGCCAGCGACAGCGGCGGCATCTGGGGTCTGTGGTGGCGGGGCACCCTCGTCGGCGGGGTCATCTTCGTGTCGTTCGACGCCACCACCGGCGTCTGCGAGGTCGGGTGCTGGGTGGAGCCGGCCGCGCAGGGCAGGGGCATGGTCGCCCCGGCGGTCCGCCGGATCGTCGACTGGGCGGTGCGCGAGCGCGGCATCCAGCGGGTGGAGTGGCGCACCAACGCCGACAACACCCGCAGCAAGGCCCTCGCCCAACGGCTCGGCCTGCGTCTCGACGGGACACTTCGCCAGTTCAGGCCCGGCCCGCACGGTCGGATCAACCTCGAGATCTGGTCGGTGCTGGCCGACGAGTGGCCCGGGTGATGACGCACCGTCCACTGCCGACGGCGGATTGTTGTCGTACCCGCACGGCACCATGCATCCATGGCCGTCCCCGCGCTCACCCCTCATTCCGACCCGCCGCGTTCCGTGCCGCTGCGTGAGGCGCGCACCCGGTTCAGCCAGCTCGTCGCGCTGGCCGAGCTGACCGACGCGGTCACCGTCGTCACCCGCGACGGCGATCCCCGCCCGGTCGCCGCAATCGTCCCCGCCACGGCCGCCCGCAGCGGCGCCCAGGCCCGCGCCGACGCCGACCGACTCGCCACGGTCACCGCCGGCTGGGCCCGTCGCCTCGACGAGCAGCACCGACGCAGCACTCAGCGGCACGCCGCCGAGCTGGGCGCCATCCGCGCGGCGCTTGCCGAGGTGTGGGCCGAGCTGGATCGCCGGGTCGTCCCCGGCAGCGACCCGACGGTGGCTCGGCTGCGGGCCGCACACGCCGACCTGCTCGCCGGCTGACCCGCTTCCGGCCGTCGGGTCAGCCGGTGGCCGGGTACGCGTAGGTCTCGGTCGCCTTGACCGCCACCCAGACCCGCTGGCCGGGAATCAACCGCAGCTGGGCGGCGGCGGCCGGCGTGACATCAGCGGCCACCCCGATCGGTCCGTCCAGTTGCACCCGCACGTTGTCACCGTGCCGCTGGACGCCCGCGACGGTGCCCGCCCAGGTGTTGCGCGGGCTTCCCTCCGGTTGGGCCGGATGCAGCGCCACCGCCGCCGGTCGGAACGCCACGAACGCCTCGCCCTCCAACCGGTCGGCGACCGTGAGGGTCAGCTCCGGCGAGACCCGCACCCCGTGCCCGTCGGCGCGGCCCCGATACAGGTTCAGCCCGACCAGACGAGCCACGTAGTCGGTGCGGGGCCGGGCGGTGACGCTCGGCCCGTCGCCCTCCTGCACCACCCGGCCGCCCTCCACGATGACCAGACGGTCGGCCAACGCCAACGCGTCCAGCGGGTCGTGGGTGACAAGCACCGTGGCGCCCGGGTGGGCGGACAGGTGCCGGTGCAACTCCGCGCGGGTGTCCAGCCGGGTGCGGGCGTCCAGCGCGGCGAGCGGCTCGTCCAGCAACAGCAGCGACGGCGCCACGGCCAGTGCGCGGGCCAGCGCCACCCGCTGCGCCTGACCGCCGGAGAGCTGTCGGGGCCGGCGCTGCGCCTGCGCGTCGAGCCCCACCCGGCCCAGCCACTCCCGTGCCGTGGCACGGGCGGCCCGCCGGTCGACGCCGTGCCGGCGCGGCCCGAAGGCCACATTGTCCACCGCGCTGAGGTGCGGGAAGAGCAGGTAGTCCTGGAAGACCACGCCAATCGACCGGCGTTCGGTGGGCACCCAACCCCCGGTCGCCGGGCGGTCCAGGTCGACGCCGTCGAGGGTGACGTGCCCGTCGCTGAGGGAGTGCAGCCCGGCCAACGCCCGCAGCGCGGTGGTCTTGCCGGCGCCGTTCGGGCCGAGCAGCGCCACCACCTCGCCGGGCGCGACCCGCAACGGCACGTCGAGCCGGAAAGCGCCCCGGTCGACGACGAGCCGGGCGTCGAGAAGCCGACCGGCCGCCCGAAGGTCGACCGGCGCAGCCGATCGGGTGCTCATGCGGTGGTCATCCAACGGTCCCGCAACGCGACCAGGATGCCCACCGACACGACGAGCAGCACCAGACTGAGCACGATCGCGGACTCCAGGTCGGTCTCCAACGCCAGGTAGACGGCGAGCGGCATGGTCTGCGTCCGACCCGGGTAGTTGCCGGCGAAGGTGATGGTGGCACCGAACTCACCGAGCGCCCGCGCCCAGCAGAGCACCGCCCCGGCGGCCAAACCGGGCGCCACCAACGGCAGGGTGACGTGGGTGAAGGTGGTCCACCGGCTCGCGCCCAACGTCGCGGCGGCCTCCTCGTAGCGGTGGTCGGCGGCGCGTAACGCACCCTCCACGGCGATCACCAGGAACGGCATGGCGACGAACGACTCGGCCAGCACGACACCCGCAGTGGTGAACGGCAGGGTGATGCCGAACGTGGCGTCGAGCCAGCCGCCGAGCAGGCCGCGCCGGCCGAAGACCAGCAACAACGCCACCCCACCGACCACCGGCGGCAGCACCAGCGGCACGGTGACCAGCGCGCGTACCAGCCGACGGCCGGGAAACTCGACCCGGGCGAGCACCCAGGCCAGCGGCACCCCGAGCAACAGGCACAGTGCGGTGGCCAGGGTGGCGGTCTGTACCGACAGCCGCAGAGCGGTCAACGCGCCCGGCTCGGTGAGCCGCCCCGGCAGGGTCGTCCACGGTGCCCGGACCAGCAACCCGGCAAGTGGCAGAACGAGGAACAGCAACCCCAGCCCGGCGGGGATGAGCAGCGCCGCCGGCACCCGCCCTCGCCGTCGAGGCGTGGCTCGGCGACCGCGAGGTGAGTCCTGGTCGTGGACCTGTTGCCTCACGGTGCCTGGAAACCCGCCTCGGCGAGGACCGCCTGCGCTGGCGCCGAGCCGACGTACGCGACGAATGCCCGCGCGCCGGCCGGGTTCGGCGCGTCCTTGAGCGCGACGATCGGGTAGTCGTTGATCGCCCGCGCCGACTCCGGAAACTCCACACCGCTCACGTCGGCGCTCGCCGCCCGCGCATCCGTACGGTAGACAAGCGCCGCGTCGACCTCACCGAGCTTCACCTTGGCGAGCGCACCCTTGACGTCCTGCTCAAGGGTGACAGGGGTCAGTGCGACGCCGGCCGCGTCCAGTGCGGTGCGGGCCGCCGCGCCGCAGGGCACCTGACTGGCACAGAGCGCCACCTTGACACCCGGGCCGGTCAGGTCGGCGAGGCCGGCCACCCGTCTCGGGTTGCCCCGGGGCACCGCGATCACCAACTGGTTGCGGGCGAAGACGCTCGGTGCGCCGTCGGCGCTGCCCGCCCCGGTCACCGTGGTCATGTTCGCCGGGGCGGCCGAGGCGAACACGTCCGCCGGTGCGCCCTGGGTGATCTGGTTGGCCAGGGCGGAACTGCCGGCGAAGTTGAGGGTCACACTGCTGCCCGGGTTGGCGGCCTCGAAGTCCCTCCCGATGCGGGTGAACGACTCGGTCAGCGAGGCCGCCGCGAACACGGTCACCGTGCCGGTGACCCGACCGTCCTCGGCGCCGCCGGCCACCCCGTCGTCACCCGTGCCGCAGCCAGTCACCGTCAGGCCGACCGCCACCAGTAGGGCCGTGGCCCTGCGCCACGCCTTCATCCGCCCGCCCGCCCTCTGCTCGTGGCGGCTGTGGGCCGCTCCACCACCACCGTGGTCGATTTGATCACCGCGACGGCCACCGACCCGACCCGCAGGTCCAGCTCGTCGACGGCCTCCCGGCTCATCAACGACACGACCCGGAACGGGCCAGCCTGGATGTCGACCTGGGCCATCACCGTGTCCTTCCGGACGTCGACGACGATGCCGCGCAGCCGGTTGCGGGCCGAGGAGAACTCGGCGCCCGCATCCGGGTCAGCGGCTTGGGCACGCGCGAAGGCCGCCAGGTCGACACCGGCGACGACCCGGTGGCCGTGCTCGTCGCGCCCGGCGGTCAAGCGCCCGGCGTCCACCCAGCGGCGGATGGTGTCGGCGCTGACGCCGAGCAACTCGGCGGCCGCGACACGTCGTACACCGGGCGGTTCCACCTGTAGACGGTGCCGTTGTGCAGGCGCAACTCGGCCAGGTTGGGCACCTCGCCGGCCACGAGGG
>NZ_JBSGIV010000103.1:0-16434 GCF_053605225.1 Micromonospora sp. NPDC003944 | reverse complement strand
AACTCAACGGACGACCACGCCAAACCCTCGACTGGCAGAATCCAGCCGAGGTACTCCACAAACACCTCGTTGCAACAGCCGCTTGAAACCGCCGCGCCGGGAGGGGACTACTTCGAGGATCGAGCACGATCATGGAGGCGGTCTCCGCCCCTCCACCCGCCCGACGCGCTCAGGGCGCCCGAACCTGCGCCGACCCACCGCAGCATGGCCAAGATCCGCGCACTTTCGCTGACACTGCTGCCTCACGACGCGGCGAGGGGGCAGTTTCACCGAAGTTGCGCGGATCTTGGCGTCACAGGTGGGGTCCGGCTGGGCGCGGATTGTGGGCGGTCCGAGGCCTTACCCGGCGGGTGGAAGTGGTGATCGGGATCGGTCGTCCTACTTGAGTTGGCCAGCGGTGAGGCCGGCCTGCACCTGGCGCTGGAACGCCACGTAGACGGCGAGCACCGGAAGCACCGCGATACTCAACCCGGCGAAGAGCCGGGCGTAGTCACCGGCGTAGCCCTGGCTGACCGAGAGCGCGAACAGCCCCTGCGCCAGCATCCACTTGGACTCGTCGCCCTGCAACAGCACCTGCGGCAGCAGGAACTGGTTCCAGTGGCTGAGGAAGTTGAAGATCGCGACACTGATCAGTCCCGGACGCGCCATCGGCAGCATCACCCGGAAGAAGAGCCGGAAGTGACCGCAGCCGTCGACGAGTGCGGCCTCCGCCACCGAGGTTGGCAGGGTCCGGAAGAACGCGGTCAGGAAGAACACCGTGAACGGCAGCGAGTAGGCCGCGTACACCAGGATGAGCCCGAGCCAGGTGTTGAAGAGGCCGGCGTTGCGGACCACGAAGAAGAGCGGCACCAGGGCGAGGAACACCGGGAACATGAGGCCGCCGACGAACAGGTAGTAGACGACCTGGCGGCCGCGGAACTCGTACCTGGCGAAGACGTACGCGGCGGTGGCGCCCATCAGCATGGTGAGGCTGACCGAGCCGGTCACCACCACCAGGCTGTTGAGGAAGTACCGGCCGATGTGCGCGCCGGTCCAGGCCCGCGCCCAGTTGTCCAGGTGCAGCGCGCCGGGGAGCCCCCACGGGTCGGCGAGGATCTCGCCGTTGGTCTTGAACGAGCTGATGAACATCCACAGCAGCGGCAGTACGGTGAGCAGGCCCCAGAGCAGCAGGAAGCCGTGCGAGAGGGTGTTTGCCACGCCGAGTTCCCGGCGTACCGGGCGGTCCCGGCCGGCACTCGACGCCGGCCCGGCGACGGAACGGGTGGGCTGGTCCAGAGTGGTCACGAGTACTCGATCCGTTCGCGCCGGCCGATGCGCAGCGACAGCACCGCCACCGAGAGGGTCAGGAAGAACATCACCACGCCGATCGCGGAGGCGTAGCCGAACTTGGTCTCGCTGCCGAAGGCGGTGTCGTACATTCGTACGCCGATGACGTCGGTGGAGAAGTTCGGGCCGCCGTTGGTCATCAACTGCACGAGGATGAAACCGTCCAGGGCGAAGATGGCCAGGTAGACCCAGGCGACCTGGACGGTGTCCCAGAGCAGCGGCAGGGTGACCCGGCGCAGGGTGGTGAACCGGGACGCGCCGTCGAGCAGCACCGCCTCGTAGATCTCCTTCGGTACGGCTGACATCGCCGCGCCGAAGAGCACCACGTAGAAGCCGACGTTGCTCCAGACCATCACCGCGAGTACGCACCAGAAGGCGGTCGCCGGGTCGCCGAGCCAGGTCGGCGCGGACAGGCCGACGGCGTGCAGAGCGCTGGTCAGCAGCCCCTGGTTGGGGTGGTAGACCTCTTTCCAGAGCAGCGCGACGATCACCACGGAGAGCACCTGCGGGAAGAAGTAGACGGTGCGGTAGAGCGCGCCGCCGCGTACGCCGGTCACGCCCGCGCTGCCCTTGCGCCCGCCCATGGCGAGCATGGTGGCGAAGAAGAGCCCGAGCACGATTGTCAGCACCGGCACCAGGGCCAGCAGGATCACGTTGTTCTTCAGCGCGTTCCACACGTAGTCGTCGTGCCAGAGGGTCTTGAAGTTGGCCAGGCCGACCGGGTTGGCGTCCGCCGAGTAGCCGAGCCAGTCGGTGGTGGAGATCTGGAACGCCTGGAGGTACGGCGAGACGACGAAGAACACGTACAGGAACACCGGTGGCACCAGGAACGTGACGATCAGCGGCCACTTGCCATGTTTCACGAGGAGGACCTTTCCGTGGGGGTACGGCCGGTGGGGGCGGATGTCTCCCCCACCGGCCGGGCGGTCAGGCCGCTCGCTTGTACTTCTTGACCGAGGTGTCCTGGGCGATCGAGTCGGCGCCCTTCTGGCACTGGTCGAGGAACTCCGCGGGGCCGATCCGGCCGCTGAAGAACTCGCCGCACGCGGCGTCGACGAGGTTGCGCTCCAACTTGCGGTAGAAGTTGTTGTAGACCCAGTTGAAGCCGTTGGCGCCGGACGCGTCGAGGGCCTTGACCACGGTGCTCAGCCCGTACGGCAGCTCGACGCCCTCGGTGGCGCCGGCGACAACGGTGAGGCTGGCGACCCTCTTCGTGAAGTCCTGGGCGCCCTTCTTGGAGAGCATGGTCCGGAAGTACTCCAGGCCACCGGCGATGTTGCGGGCCTTGGCCGGCACCACGAACGGTTCCCCGGCGGTGCCCCGGATCGCCTCGAACGGCAGTTTGTCGTCGCTGCCCAGGCTCGGCGTCGGCGCGATGGTCATGGTGAATCCGGCCGGGGTGACGTCCTTCTGCTCGCTCTCCAGCCAGGAGCCGCAGGAGATGAAGGCCGCCTTGCCCTGGCACCAGGCGGTCTGCGACTGCTTGTGGTCGAGGCCGGGCGAGCCCTCCAGGATGTACTTGTCCTTGACGATCTGGTGCCAGGCGTCGGCGGCGGCGCGCATCGAGTCGGACTTCCAGGCGTTGGGTTCCAGGTTGTCGATGGCGGTCGCCACGGACGGGCCGCCGAACTTGATCGCCGTGGAGATCAGGGGCCAACTCATGTAGCGCGGGTGCAGGCCGGCGTACGTCCAGGGGGCGATGCCGGCGGCCTTGATCTGCTTGCAGAGCGCGATGTGCTCGTCCCAGGTCTTCGCGTACGACCAGCCGCGGTCGGCGAAGAGCTTGGCGGAGTGCCAGATCCCGTAGGCGGTGTAGGTGTAGTTGAGCACCAGGAACGTGCCGTCGTAGGAGCCGACCTCGACCGCGCCGGGCAGCAGGGTGTCCTTGACCGTCTTGCCGGGGATGTCGAGGCTCGGGGCGGCCAGCAGCTCGTCGAGGCCGGCGAGGGCCTTCTGGCTGACCAGGCCGTTGAAGTCGATCTGACCGGAGCCGGAGTTGTTGACCACGTCCGGTGGGGTGCCGTCGACGAAGCGCGGCTGGAGCGTCTTGCTGATCTCCTGGGTGGAGGAGTGCGTGATCTTCGCCTTCGGGTACTTCTCGGTGTACATGGCCTCGTGGGCCTTGGCGTACTCCTCGCCGAACCCGCCACCGAAGATCACCACCTCGAGTGGGGCGTCCTCCTTCACGCCGAGCGGGTTCTGCGCGCTCTTGGTGCCCCGGTAGGTCTCGGCATCGTTCGTGTCACCACCACCGCCGGTGGCGCAGCCGGAGAGCAGACCGGCGGCGGGGGTGGCCAGGAGGCCGGCGGCGGCGCTGCGCCGCAGGATGTCACGCCTGTTCATGGGTTCTCCTCGGGTCGGGTCGGGCGGATCGCCGGTGTGCGGGGGAGGCGTCAGCCACGCGAGGGTTGGTGGTTCTCTTCAGTTAATGCCCTGTTGCTGAAGAATTTCTACGACAGCCGGGCCCGGACTTCAAGTCCTGAGGGCCGAACCGTTATCACCACCAGCCGTCACCGAACCGCCGAAGGCCGGCCCGCCTCTCGGCGGACCGGCCTGGTGATCTCGACAGCGCCGTGCGTCAGGTCTGGGTGGGGAACCCGAGGTTGACCCCACCGTGCCGCGGATCCAGCCAGCGGCTGGTGACGACCTTGCCCCGGGTGAAGAACCGCACCCCGTCCTCGCCGTGCGCGTGCAGGTCGCCGAAGAGGGACGACTTCCAGCCGCCGAACGAGTGGTACGCCATCGGCACCGGAATGGGCACGTTGATCCCGACCATGCCCACCTCCACCTCGTGCTGGTAGCGCCGGGCCGCACCGCCGTCGTTGGTGAAGATCGCCGTGCCGTTGCCGTACGGGCTGGCGTTGACGAGGCCCACCGCCTCGTCGTACGAGCCGACCCGGACCACGCTCAGCACCGGCCCGAAGATCTCGTCGGTGTAGATCGACATGTCCGGGGTCACCCGGTCGAACAACGTCGGGCCGAGCCAGAAACCGCCCGGGTCCCCGTCCGGCGTCACGTCCCGACCGTCCACCACCGGCACCGCGCCGGCGGCCACACCGGCCTCCAGGTAGGAGCGCACCCGCGCCGCGTGCGCGGCGGTCACCAGCGGGCCCATGTCGCAGCCCCGTCGGCCGTCGCCGGTACGCAGACCGGTCACCCGGGCGGCGATCCGCTCGACGAGCGCGTCCGCCACCGGCTCCACCGCCACCAGCACCGAGATGGCCATGCACCGCTCCCCCGCCGAGCCGAACCCGGCGTTAACCGCCGCGTCGGCGGCCAGGTCCAGGTCGGCGTCGGGGAGCACCACCATGTGGTTCTTCGCCCCACCGAGCGCCTGCGCCCGCTTGCCGGTGGAAGTCGCGCGCTGGTAGACGTACCTGGCGATCGGGGTGGAGCCGACGAAGGAGACCGCCCGCACCTCCGGGTGGTCGAGCAACGCGTCGACCGCCTCCTTGTCGCCGTTGACCACGTTGAGCACCCCGTCGGGCAGACCCGCCTCGGCGAACCACTCGGCAAGCAGCAGCGCCGCGCTCGGGTCCTTCTCGCTCGGCTTGAGCACCACCGCGTTGCCGCAGGCCACCGCCACCGGCACGAACCACAGCGGCACCATCACCGGGAAGTTGAACGGGGAGATCACCGCGACCACCCCGAGCGGCTGCCGAATCGTGTACGAGTCGACCTCGGTGGACACGTTCTCGCTGAACGCCCCGCGCAGCGCCGACGGCAGGCCGCAGGCGTACTCGATGACCTCCAGGCCGCGCTGCACCTCCCCGGCGGCGTCGGCGAGCACCTTGCCGTGCTCCGCGGTGACGACCTCGGCGAGCCGGTCCCGCCGGGCGTGCACCAACTCCCGAAAGGCGAACAGCACCGCGGACCGCCGCGCCAGCGACGCGTCCCGCCAGGCCCGCGCGGCGCGGGCGGCGGCCTGCACCGCGACGTCGACGTCCGCGGTCGAGGCCAGCTCGACCTCGGCGGTACGCCGACCGGTCGCCGGGTCGAACACGTCACCGCGCCGCTCGGAGGTGCCGCCGACCCGCTTGCCGTCGATGAAGTGACCGATGCTCACGCCGCCACCCCCGCCGCCGCACGGATCGCGTCGACGAGGATCGCCAGGCCCTCCCGGGCCTCCTCCTCGGTAAGCGTCAACGGTGGGCCCATCCGCAGCACGTTGCCGTAGAGCCCGCCCTTGCCGGTCAGCAGACCGCCGACGCGGCACGCCTCGAAGACCCGGTTGGTCAACGCCGGGTCCGGCTCACCGCCGCCCGGTCGGACGAACTCGACGCCGAGCATCAGCCCCTTTCCGCGTACCTCGGCGACGCAGTCGAGACCGCCCACGGCGGACCGCAGGCCGTCGGCGAGGATCGCGCCGACGCGGGCCGCATTCGCCTGCAGGTCGTGCTCGACCAAGTAGTCGAGCACCGCGTTGCCGGCAGCCGTGGAGATCGGGTTGCCGCCGAAGGTGGAGAAGCTGATGCCCGACACCGAATCCAGCACCTCGGCCCGGCCGACCACCCCGGCCAGGGCGAACCCGTTGCCGATGCCCTTGGCGAAGGTGAGCAGGTCCGGGGTGACGCCGTGCGCCTGGTAACCCCAGAAGTGCTCCCCGGTGCGCCCCCAGCCGGTCTGCACCTCGTCGGCGATGAACAGGATGCCGTGCTCGTCGAGGACCTTCTTCCAGCCGGCGAAGAGCCCGTCCGGCGGGTGCACGAAACCGCCCACGCCCTGGATCGGCTCGGCGATCAGCGCGGCCACGTCGCCTGCGGTCTGGGTGGCCAACACCTCGCGCAGGTCCTCCACCGCCGCGTCGACCTGCTCGTCGGCGTCGAGCCGGGCCAGCAGACCGCGCACCCGGTCACCCGAGTGCAGCCAGGCCACCTGGAGCGGGTTGAGGCCGCTTGCCGACCAGGTGCGGTTGCCGGTGACGCCCATCGCCGCGTACGACCGGCCGTGGTAGCTGTTGCGGACGGCCAGGACCTGGTGCGAGCGGCGGTGGTTGGTGGCGACGAGCAACGCCGCCTCGTTCGCCTCGGTGCCGGAGTTGGTGAAGAACACCCGGGCGTCCGGAATGCCGGAGCGCTGGGCGATCTTCTCGGCCAACTCCACCTGTTGGCGGATCAGGTAGAGCGTCGAGGTGTGCACGATGCCGGTGGCGAGCTGCCGCTCGACGGCCTCCCGGATCTCCGGGATGTCGTACCCGATCATGTTGGTCAGCACGCCGCCGAAGAAGTCCAGGTAGCTGCGCCCCTGCGCGTCGGTGACCCGGCGGCCCGAGCCGGAGACCAGCTCGATCGGGTCGGCGTAGTACAGCGGCATCCAGGACGGGAGCACGGCGCGGTGCCGGGCCAGCAGGTCGTCGGTCATCGTGGCAACCTTTCAGCGGCGTTCGTGGATACCGCACGCTCCCACCGCCGGCCGACGCGAACAACTGTCACCGTGTAGCGCAAGGACCTCCCCACCTGACAGCCCGCAATACCCGACGAGGGCGCGACGGCAGGTGCAGGACGGCGGCGACCACCGCGAAGGCACCCCAGCCGGCGCCCAGCGCCGCCGCCGACGAGACGTCCTGGAGGTAGTGGTACGCGGTGAGGAAGCCGACCAGGGCGAGGCTGTTGCGGGCGAAGTGCCGACTGAACTCGACCAACTGCCGGCGGGCCTCGACCGCGACGAGCACCCCCGAGTACGGGAACGTCACCACCATGCCGCGCAGCACGGCACCTAGCAGCGCGGTGAGGATTGCCCCCACGAAGACCACTACCAGCTTGAGCAACGCCGGCAGCCCGTCCGGGCGGGCCTCCGCCGCGGTGACCGCCTCCCCAGCGGGAGCGGCGGGCGGGCCGGCGCCGCGACGGGGCAGCCACAGGATGGCCGCCGACCACAGCACGAGCGTGCCGGCGAGGGCCACCTCGAACGGAATGTCGACGGCCAACAGGCCGGCGCTGAGCGCCACGTACACGGCGATCCCCGCGCCGTCGGCGAGCAGGATCGGCAAGCGCCACCGCTTGTGGGTGACCGCCACGGTGACGAAGAAGAGGTTCAGCCCGAGCACGCCGAGCAACTGGGCGCCGGCCACCCGGTGGTCGGTGGTGACCAGGGCGAGCGTCATCGGCAACGGCAGGCTGTAGACGAGCGCGCGGAGCCGGACCGAGCGGATCACGCTGACCGCCCAGACCACCGCCGTCACCAGCAGGACCGCGCTCAGCGTCATGACTCACCCGTTCCCGCCCAGGTGAGGGCCGTCAGTCCTGGAAGGTCGCGGCGTTCGCGCAGAGGTCGAACACGCGGGTGAGCCGAGCGACGTCCGTCCGGTTGACCGAGAACTGGTTCTCGCCGATCTCACCGTGCGCGGTCATGTGGGCCTCCCAGCAACTCGACCCGTCCCAGAGTGTCAGATTCACGTGCAGGTGCGGACTGACCACCCCGAGCGGCAGCAGACCCACCCGCGCCCCGGCCGCGCGCTGCTTCTGCACCAGCGCGGACAACTCGTCGGTGAGCGTGGCGTAGACGAAGACCCGGGTGATCTCGACACCCCGTTGCAGGGCCTCCACGTTGGCATCCCAGTAGCGCCGGCCGATCTCGCCGCGCCACCAGCTCAACTCCCCGCTCACCCGGGGCATCACGTTCGTCACCCCGTCCAGCCGGTGCACACAGGTCCGGGTCGCGCCGAGCAGGTCCTCGTCCTCGTCGCCGCGCCGGATGATCCGACCGTCCGCGAGTTGCTCGGCCTCCAACCGGAACTGCTCGTAGCGCCGCTGCGCCTCCACCGCGACCCGGGTGCCCGCATGCTGCTCGGCCGCCTCCCGCATGGCCCCGGCCAGCTCCGTGGTGGTGCGGACCAGCCAGGGCGGGCCGTCCAGCAGGGTACGCAGGTGGAACCGGCGCTCCGCACGGGCAAGCGAGTCGACGAGCAGCGAGATGGTGATGCCCATCAGGCCGGCCAACAGCGACTCCACTCCGGAGGCCGCGTTGCTCAGGTCGAGCGCGATGCTGAGAGTGATCGACAGCGTGATGCCGACCAACGCCACCGGGTCGGTGTGCGCCACCAGCCGGACGAAGCCGGCGGTCGAACCGCCGCCCTCCCGCAACCGCTGACGGACCACGTCACGGGTCATCGAGATCCCCCAATCAGCCGCTCCCGCCAGCGTAGACAGCGACCACAACAATCGGACCCGCCGCACCGGGGCGGTAGCATCCGGCAGGTGCGGAGAGCGGACACGGCGTCGTCGACCGGAACGGACGACGAGCGGACCCTGGCGCAGATTCGGGCCTGGGTCAGCTCCAGCCCACTGCGCGGCCTGGTCGCCCACTTCGGCGGCGCCTGGCCCGACGGCGACCTCACCGAGGTGCTCCGCTTCCTCGACGACTTCTCCGCCCACCACTGGGACTTCCGGGGCGGCCGGGAGCGGCCCGACGCCCGGGAACCCGACCTCGACCCGGCCGCCACGACACTCGTGCTCGACGCGGCCGCCGCGCTCGGGCTGATCCACCCGGTGCCACCGGCCCGGTCGGCGTACGCCCACCTGGTGGTGCTCGGTGGGCTGGCGCACGCCTGCGTACGCCGCGTCGCCTACGCCGCGCACCTGCTCCGCGCCGGCCTGCCGGTCAACGGCGAGGTCGCCGTCCTGGGCAGCTTCCGGCCACTGTCGGACTGGGAACGCCGCACGCTCGCCGCGGCGGGCCTGCCGGCCGACGACACCGAGGTGGACGTGCTGGACACCGCCGTCCGGCGGGTGTTCGAGGTGACTGCCCCGACGGAGCAGGCCGGCGTCGACGCCGGTCACCCGCACCACTCCTGGTCGTCGCGGACCTACCGGCCGAACGGGCTACCACCGATTCGGGTGCTGGCCGCACCGTCGAGCGAACCGGACCGGCGGCGGGCGCACACCGCCGACACCCAGCGGTTCTGGGCCGGCCACGTCCGGCTCGCCCCGGGCGACGAGGTGCTGATGGTCACCGCGCCGATCTACGTGCCGTTCCAGCACTGCGACGCGCTGCGCACCCTCGCCGTGCCGTACGGCTGCGCCATCGACACGGTCGGCGTGGACCCCACGCTCGCCGACCTGGCGGTGCTGCCCGAGCAGACCCTCACGCCGGGGCGCTACCTCCAGGAGATCCGCTCGGCGATCCGCGCGATGCGCGCCCTGCACACCACCCTGACGCACCCGTCGTGACACCGGCGCCGTGGCTGCTCAGGCGAAGACCAGCAACGGGTCGGTCTCCGCGCGGACGCCGATGAAGCAGGCCGCCGAGGTACGGCAGCCCTCCCGCACCTCGCGGACGCCGTGCATCCGGCCCGCCTCGAACATCACCAGATCACCCTTGCCGGGCAGCACGGTGTCCAGTGGTGGGCCGACCCGTTCGGGTTCGATGCCGTAGTCGAACGGGTCGGTCTTGAGCGCCACGAACTCCTCCTCGGACAGCGTCCCCCAGAAGTCGATCTCGCCACCGGCGCCGGGCTCCGGCACCTCCAGGTAGATGTTCACCCCCAACCGCCGGTGCAGCTGGTACGCGTCGAGCAGCGGGATCTGCCGGCGGTCGATGTGCGGGCGGCCCCGACCACCGGGCGTCATCCGACGCAGCACACCCGGCAGCATCATCCGGCCGTCGTGCCGCCCGACCGTCGCCCCGTACGGCCACATCTCATCCAGGTCGAGCCGGATCAGGTCGGTCGGTGACTGCTGCTCGGCGAACACCTCGTGGCGGATCAGCCGGGTCGTGTCGGCCGCGGTGTCCAGGTAGCGCCGGACACTGTCGCCACCGTTCGCCACCTCGCCCATCGACGTGCCGACGCTCGTGAACTCCTTGGTGAGCAGGAAGTTCGCTTCGTCGACGGCGCGGACCACCCGGGGCAACGCGGCGTCGCACTGCTCCGGCGGGTAGTACTCGTGGTGCCAGATCACGTCGATCTCACCGGTCGCCAACTCCCACAGCGACTCGGCGGTCAGTCGGTCCCGGCGACGCAGTTGCTCGCTCACATCGACTCCTCGTCAGGCTGGCTGCGGAACGGGAGCGGGACCTCGACGTCCCGTCCGTCACTCGCCACGAAGCTTCCTGAGGTCGGTCTCGGCCCGGACCGTGTCCGGGTGGTCGTCGCCGAGGATCCGCCGCCGGTCCTCGACCACCCCGGACAGCACCTTCTCCGCCTCGGCGGCGGCGCCGGTGGCGACGAGACACTCCGCCAGGGTGTGCCGGGCGGCGATCATCGCGACGTGCTGAACCTGCCGCTTGGCGCTGTCCGTCGAGAGAACCTCGCGGAGGTCGACGAGGGCCTCCTCGACCTCACCCTCGCGCAGCCGGCACAGGTCCAGGGTGTGGCGCACCGTCAGGGTCTCGAAGTGGTCCGGCGCCCAGTGCCGCAGGCGGATCTCCAGAATCTCGGTCAGCTCCGCGTGGGCGTCGGCGTACCGCCCCTGGTAGACGATCGCACGGGCCAGGCTGTGCCGCGCGGTCATGGTGTCCCGGTCCTCGGGGCCACGCACCCGGTACTCGGCCTGGACGATGTCGCGTAGCTCGGCCTCGGCGTCGTGCCACCGACCCTGTTCCAGGATCGTCCGGGCCAGCTTGTGCCGACTGGCCAGGGTGTTGCGGTGCTCCCGTCCGAGCCGCGCCTCCCGGGCCGGGATGATGGCGCGCAACTCGGCCTCGGCCCAGCTCAGCTGCCCCTGCTCCAGCGCCGCCCGGCAGCGTTCGTGGCGCAGACTGAGCGCCGGCCGGTCGTTCAGGTCGACGCCGATGCGGCGGCACCCCGCCAGGCAGAGGTCCAGGAAGATCTCCGCCTGCCCGGGCAGGCCCACGGCCAGGATGTAGCGGGCGATCAACCGGGCCAGATCGAGTGCGACATCCAGCAGGTCCGGTCGGGTCCGGGGCAGGTCGCCGCTGTCGAGGAAATCCAACACCGCGCCCATCGTGGGTGGTGCCAGCAGGTGCCAGCTCGCCCACTTGTCCGGCTCGTCGGGGTCGAACTCCTCCTCGCGAGGGCGGTCCGGGTCACGCAGCCGGAGCGCGTCCAACAGACCGAGCACCAGATCGTGGTATTCCGCCCGGGCGGCCACCACGTCGGGTAGGTCCCGGATCAGCTCGCGGACCAACGGGTGCAGGGTGACCACGTGGGCGACCGGGGACTGGGCCGGCAGTGACTCGATCACCCCGAGGTCGACAAGCGCGAAGTCCGCAAGCGAACGTAGGACCTCACGCAGCCGGTCCTCCCCGATCTCACCGACCAGTGGCGAGGCCGACAGCCGGACCGGGTCGAGCAGCACGGCGTAGGGAATCGGCGCGTCACCGAGACAGGCCAGCAGGCGCAGCACCGGCCGCGCCTGGTCGAGCCCCCGCCCGGCGAGCAGGTCCAGCGACATCTCCCAGGACTGCACCACCGGACGGACGGCCATGTCGAAGCCGCTGGAGGCGTTGCGCCGGATGCCGGTGCCGGAGCGCCGGTCGAGCGCCTCCCGGTAGTCGTCGTAGGTGCGGATCGAGGAGCGGGTGGTGCCGACCGGGATGCGGTTGGCCTCCGCCAGGTAGGTGCCGGCGCCGCGCAGCGCCAACGGGTGCCCCTTGAGCCGGGCGGCGAGCCCTCGCGCCTGGGTCAGCGTGCCGGGGGCCGCGCCGGCGAGGTCGACGAGCACCTGCGCGCCGTCCTCCGGCGACAACTCGTTGACCAGGTACATCGTGGACCACTCGCCCCACGTGTCCCGCCTGCCGTCCCGGGTGGTGACCAGGACCAGCCCGTTGGGCGTACGAGGCTGGCGGAACCAACCCGTGCCGTCGGCGACCTGCCCGTCGGCGGGGGCCAGCAGAGTCGGTTCGTCGGCGTTGTCGAAGATCAGCAACCAGGGCCGGGGAGAGTTGTTCAACAGGTCCCAGACCAGCTCCACCGGGCTGCGGGCCTTTCCGGCCCAGGCGAGGTCGAGCTGGTTCTCCGGAGCCTGGAGCTGGCCCGCGACCTCGCGCATGCCAGCGCTGACCCGCGCCGAGTCCTTCGCCGAGATCCACCAGACCAGCCGGCCACGTTCCTCGAGCTGGCGGGCCACCTCCTGAGCCGTGAGGCTCTTGCCGCAGCCGCCAAGCCCCCAGAGGATCTGCGTGGCCTCCTCCGGAGCGCGCACGGTGCCGGCGGGCGGCTCGGCGGCCCGCAGGATCGTCTCGACCAACTCGTCGCGCCCGCGCAGCGGCAGCCGGTTACGGCGAGGCGGGATGATCGAGAATCCGGTGCCCTGTGCCGGCGCGGTCATCGGCCCGGCTCCGTGCGGCCCGTCTCCCTTCGGCGCGTCTCCGGACGGCCCGTCAGGACGCGGGTCGGCCGGGTCCGGCCGGGCCGGTGAAGGGTGTGGCGACGGTGGGTCATCTGGCCTCCCGGAGGGGCGTGACGGCAGGCTCCACGATGGTCGGTCACGCCGAGGGGTGGCGGCCGACCGCGTGATCCGTGACCCAGACACTACCCGCTGAAGCGCACACCAACACTCCACGTAGCCGTACCAACATGAAAGATGCAGTCCCGTCAGCGGGACGGTCGGCGCCCGCCGCTGAACGGTGGAGTCGAGGGGCAGATCCGGGTACCGCGACTACCGTGGACCCATGTCGACTGTGGAGGCTCTGGCGATCGTCACGGCTGACTGGGGCATCGACTGGGGTTCGGTCCCGGACTGGTTCGGTGGCCTCGGGACCGTCGGCACACTCCTCTTCGGCGTGCTCAGCCTGCGCCGCGAGTTACGGGCCCGGCGGCGCGAGGACCGGGCCGCGCAGGCCCGACAGGCGCGGCTGGTCTCCAGCACCACCCGCACCGAGGGCAAGGGCGTCCTGCGCGTGCGGGTCGCCAACGGCAGCGACGGGCCGGTCTTCGACCTGGCCCCCACGCCGGTGGTGCACACCGGCGACCCGGGCCCCGGCGGCCGTCAGGTGCCGGTGGCCACCGTGACCGGTCCCGTGGACCGGCTCGACGGTGGGGCCGCTGCGGAGCTGTTCATCACCGTCGACCGCAGCGTCGACCTCAGCGGGTACACGTCGGCGACGGTGCAGCTGCGCTTCACCGACCAGCAGGGCAACCGGTGGCAGCGGGAGGGGACCGGCCAACCACAGCCCGACCTCGGTGACGAGGTGGTGCCGGCCCGCCGCTCCTGGCTGCGCCAGCTTCGGTCACGCTCCCGCTGAGCCGGCCCCGCCGGGCCTCGGGCAGGTCGAGGGGTCAGCCGGCGGTGTCGGCGACAGCCTGGGCGAAGACCTCGGAGCGGTGCTCGAAGTTGCGGAACCGGCCGTAGCTGGGCGCGGCCGGGGACAACAACACCACCCCACCGGCCGGGGTCACCTCCCGGGACAGCCGGACCGCGTCCACCAGGTCGTCGACCAGTTCGGTACGCACCTTCGGCAGCCCGGCGAGCACCTCGACGATGCGGGTGCCGCTGTCCGGAATCCCGATCACCGTCAACTCCCGCTCGGCCAGGTGCTCGGCCAGCGGCGTGTAGTCCAGACCCCGGTCGTTGCCCCCGACGATCACGGTCAACGGCCGCCCGTCGTACGCGTCGATGGCGTGCATGGCCGCGTACGGGCTGGTGGCCAGGGTGTCGTCGACGAACGTCAGCCCGGACGGGTCGGTGATCTCGGTGAGCCGGTGGGCCAGCCCCTGGAACTCGGCGACCGCGACGGCGAGGTGGTCCTTGGTGCCCACCACGTCGACGCCGAGCGCGTCGAGCACGGCGAGCGCCACGCTCAGGTTCCCCTCGTTGTGCCGGCCGACAAGCGGCAGCACCGCACGCGGGAAGAGCGGCTGGGCACCGAGGTGGAACCACGGTGTGCCGTCGGCCCCGGTGGCGACGTGGGTGGTGTCGGAGCTGCCGGCACGGACGGCCGGCAGCTCACCCAGCTCCGCGGCGAGCCGGGGGTCACCACCGTTGACCACGATCGTCTGCGGGTCGTGGGCCAGCAGGTTGAGCTTGTCCCGGTAGTACTCCCGTTCCCCACCGTGCGCGTCCAGGTGCTCGGGGAAGAGCGCGGTGACCACCGCCACCCGGGGCGAGTCGGTCAGGTCGCTGCACTGGTAGCTGGAGAGCTCCAGCACGTACAGCTCCGCCTCCGGCAGGTCCAGCGTCGGCACCCCGATGTTGCCGCCGAAGACGTTCGGCCGGCCGGACGCGGTGAGCAGGTGACTGATCAGGCTGGAGGTGGTGCTCTTGCCCTTGCTGCCGGTGACCCCGACGGTGCGCGCGGCGTGGTCGGCCATCCACAGCGCGGTGCCCTGGGTCACCATGACCCCGCGTCGGCGCAGCTCGACGAGCCACGGGTGGGTCTGCGGCACACCCGGGGAGCGGACCACCACGTCCGCGGCGGCCAGCCGTTCGAAGCCCGCCTCACCGGTGACCAGCGGCGCCGCCTCGGCCAGCGGGCCGTCCCACGGCAACGACAGGAAGTTCGCGCTGTCGTCGACGGCGACCAGCCCGGCCGGGCCGTGCGCGGCGATGGCGGTCACAGCGGCCCGGCCCTCCCGACCGGTGCCCCAGACGGCGACGGTACGTCCGCGCAGGTCAGAAAGGCGCACGGGGCTCTCCTCGGGGGTCACGGCGGCGGCAGGGCGGGCCCGGTCCGGACACGGCCGGACGAACCAGGGCCTAGTATGGCGTGTGCCCAACGAGCAGCTCCGGCGGATGGACGCCTTCACCTTCCCGTCCTACTCGATCGACTTCGCCACCGGCGAGGTCTTGTTCGACTACGCCCTGACCGGCCCGGCCGGCGAACAGCGGTTCACCGAGGTGATCACGCTGCCGCTGCCTGCGGAGCCGCCCTCGGACGAGACGGTGGCGACCCTCAACCGGGTGCTTGAGGTGCTGCACCTCGTCGCCGGGGTCAGCTACTACAAGGCCGCCGCGCCGCCCCGCCTCGTGCTGCCGGCGCCGCTGGGCGCGGCCACCGTCGACTACGTCACGGCCGTCTACACCAAGGGCCTCGCGGAGTACGCGTACCGCAACCAACTGCCGCACGTGCTCCAGCTGCGCCCGGAGGTGCCGGCCGGCTCTCCGACGGCCCCCCGGGTGTACGGCGACTCGGACCGTCGCCCACTCTCGGCGGTCGGCGGCGGGAAGGACTCGATCGTCAGCCTGGAGGCGCTGCGCCGTGCCGAGCTGGACCCGGTGCCGTTCTCGGTCAACCCGAACCACGTGATCGTCGCCGTCAACGAGGCGTCCGGGCTGGTTCCCCTCGCCGCCCGGCGGCGCATCGACCCGGTGCTGTTCGACCTGAACGCGGCCGGCGCGCTGAACGGGCACATCCCGGTCACCGCCATCAACTCCCTCATCGCGGTGGCCACCGCCGTCCTGCACGGGCTGGGTCCGGTGGTGATGTCCAACGAGCGGTCGGCGTCCGACCCGAACCTCGTCTGGGACGGCCACGAGATCAACCACCAGTGGTCCAAGGGCGTCGAGGCGGAGGGGCTGCTGCGGGCGTCGCTGGCCGAGCACGCCGGTCTGACCGACCCGTACTTCTCACTGCTGCGGTCGCTGTCCGAGCTGCACATCGCCCGACTGTTCGCCGAGTTCACCCGGTACGACGCCGTGGTGACGAGCTGCAACCAGGCGTTCAAGCTGCGCGACGCGAGTGAGCGCTGGTGCCGCGACTGCCCCAAGTGCCGGTTCGTCTTCCTGGCGATGGCGCCGTTCATGCCCCGGGAGCGGGTGGTGGGCATCTTCGGCGGTGACCTGCTCGCCGACGAGTCGCAGATCCCCGGCTACCGCGAGCTGCTGGGCGTGGACGGGCACAAGCCGTTCGAGTGCGTGGGCGAGGTCGAGGAGTCGGTGGTGGCCCTCGGCCTGCTCGCCGAACAGGACCAGTGGCGCGACGCCCCGGTGGTCCAGGCCCTGGTCGACGCCGTTCCGGAAACAGCCTGGTCCACGGTCGCCACAACGGACGTCTTCACCCCAGGCGGCCCCAACCACATCCCCCCCACCTACGCCAAGGCCCTAAACGCCCCAGCAGCCTGACCCACCCCCTCACCCCACCTTGTTGATCAAGAGGTTTGCGTCAGAAATCGCGCTTCCGGTGACGGAAACCTCTTGATCAACAAGGTGGGGGTGGGGGTGGGGTGGGGTGGCCGGTCCAACCCCTCGTCACCGGCGACCACGCGCGGCG
>NZ_JBSGIV010000102.1:0-16570 GCF_053605225.1 Micromonospora sp. NPDC003944 | reverse complement strand
CTGCTGTCGGCCGGGCGTGGGCCGCAGGAGTGCGCCTGGGCGCTGAGCCAGCTGCTGCACCGCCTGCGGGGCGAGGGCGCCCGCCGAGGTCTGACGATCCAGCAGGTCGAGGCGGTACCCGGTGACCGCACCGGGACGTACCGGTCGGTGCTGATCCGGATCTCCGGCGTCGACGCCTCGGCCTTCGCGGCCTCGTGGACCGGCACGCTGTGCTGGCAGGCGCCCAGCCCGTACCGGTCGGGCGCCGGCCGGAAGAACTGGTACGTCACCGCCCAGCCGCCCGAGGGCGACGCGCAACCGACGGCGTTCCGCGAGACGGACGTCGACATCGTCGCCTGCCGCACCGGCGGGCCGGGTGGTCAGCACCGGAACAAGGCGAGCACGGCGGTACGCGCCACCCACCGTCCCTCGGGGACCGTGGTCGTGGTGGACGAGGAGCGACAGTTCGGTCTCAACCGCCGGATCGCCCTGGACCTGCTGCGTCACCGCGTCGCGCAGGGCGACGAGGCGGCGCGGCGTGCCGTCACCACCGCCCGCTGGCGCGTCCACGACGGGCTGGTCCGCGGCGACCCGGTACGGGTGGAACGGCCGACGCCGTAACGACTCAGACCTCCAGCACGGCGTCCGCGAAGGCCTGTGGCGCCTCCTGCGGCAGGTTGTGCCCGACCCCGCCGCCGACGGTCCGGTGCTCGTACTGGCCGGTGAACTGTTTGGCGTAGACGCTGGGCTCGACGTGGGGCGCACCGTTGGCGTCGCCCTCCATCGAGATGCTGGGCACGCTGATCTTCGGTTGCGTGGCCAGGCGCTTCTCCAGCTCGTCGTACTGTGCCTCGCCGTCGGCGAGGGCCATCCGCCACCGATAGTTGTGGATCACGATGTCGACGTGGTCGGGGTTGTCGAACGACGCCGCGCTCCGGTCGTACGTCGCGTCGTCGAACCCCCACTGCGGGGACGCGGTGTGCCAGATCAGTTTGTTGAAGTCGCGTCGGTTCTTGTCGTAGCCTTCCCGCCCGCGTTCGGTGGCGAAGTAGTACTGGTACCACCACGCCAACTCCGCCTTCGGCGGCAACGGCGCCTTACCGGACTCCTGACTGGCGATCAGGTAGCCACTCACCGAGACCAGCCCCCGGCATCGCTCCGGCCAGAGGGCGGCCACCACGTCGGCCGTTCGCGCGCCCCAGTCGAATCCGGCGAGCTTGGCGGTATCGATCTTGAGGGCGTCCATCAGGGCGATCAGGTCGAGCCCCATGGCGGCCGGCTCGCCGTTTCGCATGGTGTCGTCGGAGAGGAACCGGGTCGTACCGTAGCCCCGCAGGTACGGGACGACGACCCGGTGACCGGCGGCGGTGAGCAGCGGTACGACGTCGACGAAGCTGTGGATGTCGTAGGGCCACCCGTGCAGGAGGATCACCGCCTCCCCGTCCGGCGGCCCGGCGTCGACATACCCGACGTTCAGGAGCCCGGCATCGACCTGCTTCAGGTCGGTGAACCCGCCCGCGGCCTTCGCCATCGACTTCTCCTCGCGCCCTGACCTGCCCGGATACTGCCCACGGCCGAATCTAGCGACCGGTCCGGGTGCCCGGTCGCCGTTCCCGCCAGGCCCGGTCGGCGGTCGCTGAACTGGGTAAGCTGCCCGCTCCCGCGGACGGTCCCGGTGGAGGTCGTCGGGTGGTGGCCGGATGACCGTAGGGTGATGGCATGGCTGAGCGACCTCTGACCCTGATGGCGGTGCACGCCCACCCCGACGACGAGGCGACGAGCACCGGTGGCGTCCTCGCCCGCTATGCCGCCGAGGGGGTCACCACAGTGCTGGTGACCTGCACCGACGGGCGATGTGGGGACGGCCCGGGTGGGGTCAAGCCGGGCGAGGCGGGGCACGACCCGGCGGCCGTGGTGGCGATGCGCCAGGCCGAGTTGGAGGCCAGTTGCGCGACGCTCGACGTCACCCACCTGGAGACCCTCGGCTACGCGGACTCCGGGATGATGGGCTGGTCGACGAACGACCAGCCCGGCGCGTTCTGGGTCACCCCGGTGCCGGAGGCGGCGGCCCGGCTCGCGGAGCTGATTCGGCAGTACCAGCCGGACGTGATCGTCACGTACGACGAGAACGGTTTCTACGGCCACCCGGACCACATCCAGGCCCACCGGATCACCATGGCCGCCGTCGAGCAGACGGACATCCCGGCGAAGGTCTACTGGACCACGGTGCCGCGTACGGCGTTCGCGGAGTTCGGCCGGATCATGAAGGAGCTCGGCGTGGAGTGGGCCGAGCCGGAGGAGGGGCCCCAGCTCGGCCTCCCCGACGACGAGATCACCACCTGGGTCGACACGAGCAAGTACGGCGCGCAGAAGTTCGACGCGCTGGCCGCGCACGCCAGTCAGACCGAGAACATCTTCTTCCTGCAACTGGGCCAGGAGCGGTTCACCGAGCTGATGGGTGTGGAGACCTTCCTGCGGGTCCAGGACCGGACCGGCGCGCCGACCCCCGAGGACGACCTCTTCGCCGGTCTGCGCTGACCTCCTTCCGGAGCCGGCCCGGAAGTTTCGACCGTCCGCCAGTAGGGGCTGCGCAGGTCATGTGATGAATTTCCGGAAGTTTTCAGCGTTGACGCCCAGACATCGATCGGCTTAACGTTTCGAGCGGGTTTCCGGTTTCCGGCCGGAACTACCGACGCCCCACCCCACCCAACCGCGCCTCCGTCCACCAACACCGGACCCTCACCTCCTAGATCGACATCTGTCAATTGATCGTCTGGAAGGGAAGGCACATGAAGTTACGACAGTGGTCGACGGTCGGCCTGGTCGCCGTCGCGACCGTCGCAACGCTGAACGCGGTGCCGGCCACCGCGAATCGGCCGTACGACCCGACGACGCAGAGCCTCGCCACCCTCGGCCTGCGGCACGGCCTGCACGTCGGCACCGCGGTGAGCATGGATGCCCTCAACGACGCCAGCGACCCGCAGTACCGCAGGCTGGCCTCCTCCGAGTTCGCCTCGGTCACCGCCGAGAACGTGATGAAGTGGGAGAGCCTGGAGCCCACCCGCGGCACCTACAACTGGGCGCCGGCCGACGAGTTCGTCGAGTTCGCCAAGCGCAACCGGCAGAGCGTGCGAGGCCACGTGCTGGTCTGGCACAACCAGCTGCCCGCCTGGCTGACCAGCGGTGTCGCCGACGGCTCGATCAGCAAGCAGGAGTTGCGCGAGCTGCTGCGCAGGCACATCACCACCGTCGTCAACCGCTACAAGGGCAAGATCTGGCAGTGGGACGTGGTCAACGAGGCCGTCAGCGACCCGTGGGACACCCCGTCGACGCTGCACTACAAGGGCTTCTGGGCGCAGAACCTCGGGCCCGGCTACATCGCCGACGCGTTCCGCTGGGCGCGGGCCGCCGACCCCAAGGCCCTGTTGTTCTACAACGACTACAACATCGAGGCGTTCGGCTCGGGCAACCCGGCAAACGACAAGACCCAGTTCGTGTACGACATGACCAAGAGCCTGCGCGCCCAGGGTGTCCCGATCGACGGCGTGGGCTCCCAGGGACACCTGGGCACCCAGTACGGCAACTTCGACACCCTCCAGGTGACCGCCGCGCTGAAGAAGTTCGGCGGGCTCGGCGTCTCGACCGCGTTCACCGAGGTCGACGTCCGCAGCCGGCTGACGGACGGCGTCCAGGCGGGCGACTCGGAGGAGATCAACCCCCGGCTTCAGGCGTCGGCCGCCAACTTCAGCGTGCTGATGAAGGCGTGCCTCGCCGTACGGAGCTGCCTGTCGTACACGGTCTGGGGTTTCAGCGACAACCACTCCTGGGTGCCCGGCTGGTTCGACGACCCGCCGGAGGGCCTGGCCACCATCTACGACGAGAACTACCAGCCCAAGCGGGCCTACCAGGAGTTGAAGTCCGACCTGATCTTCGCTGGGCCGCCGTACGTCCTGCCCCGCATCGCGCCCAAACCCCGCCGCTGACCCGCACCTCGTCGTAAGGGCCGTGTGGAGCTTCCCGAAGCTCCACACGGCCTGGACGCCACCACGGACGTCGACGGTCGACTCACGTTCGGCGCGTCCGTTCCGCCATCCGGACGCCATCGGAGGTCTGGTGCCGGTTCTGCCGGTTTATTGATGGTGTTGGTGTCACTATGGCAGGCGTGGGAACTGCGAAAACTGCCATGCCTGCGATCTCGCCGCTCACCGGCGATCCCATCAAGCGGGCCGATGCCGAACGGCTAGCGGGGGTGCTGAAGGCCTTCGCCGATCCGGCGCGACTCCGGTTGCTCAGCCTGATCCAGTCCGCGCCGGAGGGTGAGGCGTCCGTGAGTGACCTCACCTCGGCGCTCAATCTCTCCCAGCCGACCGTGAGTCATCACCTTCGGATCCTCACCGAGGCCGGTCTGCTCGAACGCGACAAGCGCGGCGTCTGGGCGTACTACCGCCTGGTGCCCTCCGCGATCGCGCAGATCGCCGACCTGTTGACGCCGCCCCGGAAACGGGCGACGAAGCGGGCTCGCTGACGGGTCCGGCCCGTCACATCCGCTCCAGCGTGCGGATGCCGAGCAGGTCCAGCCCCTGCCGTAGGGTCCGGGCGGTCAGCTCGGCCAGCAGCAACCTGCTCTCCCGCAGGTCGTCCGGCGCCCGCAGCACCGGGCAGCGCTCGTAGAACGCGCTGAACCCGGTCGCGAGTCGGTGCAGGTAACCGGCGAGCTGGTGGAGGTCGAGGGTCCGCTCCACCTCGCCGACCACCCCGGCGAAGCCGAGCAGCTCGACCGCGAGCGCCCGCTCCGCCGGCTGCGCGAACACGATCGGCGCGTCAGGCCGCACGCCGGTCCCGGCCCGCCGCAGCACCGACCGGATCCGGGCGTACGCGTACTGGAGATAGGGCGCGGTGTTGCCGTCCAGCGCGAGCATCCGCTCCCAGTCCAGGACGTAGTCCCTGGTCCGGTCGACGGACAGGTCGGCGTACTTGATCGCGCCGATGCCCACCGCGCGGCCGATCTCGGCGGCGGTCGCGGTGTCCAGTTCCGGGTTCCTGCTCCGGGCAAGGTCGGTGGCGCGGGCGACCGCCTCCTCCAGCAGCCCGACGAGCTTCACCGACTCGCCGGCCCGGCTGCGCAGCATCCGCCCGTCCGCGCCGAGGATGGACCCGAAGCCCAGGTGCTCGGCCCGGGCCGGCGGGCAGAGCCAACCGGCCGCCCGGGCAACGGCGAACACCATCGCGAAGTGCTGCCGCTGCGGGAGACCGACGACGTACAGCAGCCGGGTCGCGCCCAGCTCGTCGACGCGCTGCCGCAGGGCGGCCAGGTCGGTGGCCGGGTAGCCGTACCCGCCGTCGCTCTTGCGCACGATCAGCGGCAACGGCTCGCTGTCGCGGCCGGTGAAGCCGGGCGGAAAGACGCAGTCGGCACCGTCGCTGGGTAGCAGCAGCCCCAGCCGGTCCAGGTCGTCGACGATACCCGCGAGCAGCTCGTTGTAGGCGCTCTCACCCCGGAAGTCGTCCTCGGACAACGTCACGTCGAGCAGGTCGTACACGGTCAGGAAGTACCGCTCGGACTGCGTCACCAGCAGCCGCCACAACCGCCGGGTCGGCTCGTCGCCGCCCTGCAACGCGACCACCCGCGACCGGGAGCGTTCCTGGAACGCCTCGTCAGCGTCGAACTTCACCCGGGCCGCCCGGTAGAAGGCGTCCAGATCCCCCATCGACAGGTTCTGCGCCGCTTCGGCCTCGCCAAGGTCGACGAGGTGCTCGATCAGCATGCCGAACGGTGTCCCCCAGTCACCCAGGTGGTTGACCCGCACCACCCGGTGCCCGAGCCAGCCCAGCAGCCGTGCCGCGGCGTCACCGATGACTGTGGAGCGGAGGTGCCCGACGTGCATCTCCTTCGCCACGTTCGGGGCCGAGTAGTCGACCACCACGGTCTGCGGCGTCGCCGTCGACGGCACGCCGAGCCGGTCGTCGCCGGCCAGCCGGCCGACCAGGTCCGCCAGGGCCTGGTCGGTGACCGTCAGATTGAGGAAACCCGGCCCGGAGACCTCCGCCGACACACCGAGGTCGTCGAGCGCCGCGTGGGTCAACACCGCGGCGGCGATGTCCCGCGGCGGGCGGCCGAGCCGCCGGGCCAGCGCCAGCGCCGCGTCGGACTGGAAGTCCGCACGCGGAGACCGCCGCACCAGTGGGTCGACCGGGCCGCCGGCCACCGCCGCGAACGCCGGCGCCAGCCGGTCGGACAACACCTTTTCAAGATCCATGAGTACGCCGTTCTCGCTCGGACCCACGCTGCCACGCGAGCCGTTGACGGGGAGATACCGGCGGACCGAGGACGGCAGGCGAAAACGACCGGCAGCTCGATCCGCCGGTCGCAGGGAACAGGTCAGCGCGGGCGGGCGACGGATCGCCGGCGTCGCCCCGCAGCAAACTGGACGTCACACGACGGTCCGGTGCAGGTGGCGATCACGCTGGTCATTCCTGGCAGCGTAGTGGCGCGGTCGAGGCGGAGCACGTCAATTAGCGCTGTCCGGTCCATGTCCGAGGCGCTGCCTGGTCGTTTCGGTCGGTGCAGGGTAGGGAACTGGACCATGGGACGACAAGGGGTGATCATGAGCCGACACACGCCACCGCCGACAGCCCGTACGCGACGCGCGCTCGCACTGCTGGGCACCATCGCGCTGACCGCTGCCTGCAGCACCTCCGAGGACCCCGTCGGTTCGGCTCCGGCGACCTCGGCACCGCCGAGCGCGTCGGCCTCGGCGTCGGCGCTTCCGAGCGACTCACCGTCCCCGAGCGCGAGCACCCGGGTGACCATCCCGACCTCGGCCTTCGTCGAGCTGCCCACCGAGCTGCGGAAGTCTCCGCGACGGACGACACCCGTCGAGGAGGCCCTGCCGAAGCTGTGCGCCAACGAGTTCGGCACCGGCGGCCGGCAGGTCACCGCGAGCGCCGCGATGACCGTCACCTACCAGAAGGCCGGCGAACCCTCGAGCAACGTGCCGCAGGGGATGATCCACCAGACCATCTTCACCTTCGACAGTGCTGGCGCCTCGGCCTACCTGGACCGTCTCCGCGCCGCCGTGCAGGCCTGCCCCGCGTACGACCAGTCGGGCAACCGCGTGACCGTCACCAGCAAGATCCTGTCCGACGTCGGGAACGAGGCGCTGCTGTTGACCCGGACCTGGCCCGAGACAAGCCTGAACGGTGAGCGCACCGGCAGGACCGCGTCCAGCCAGATCGCCGTGGCCCGCGTCGACACCACGGTCACCGTCTTCGACGACGAAGGGTGGGAGGGCACCAGCGGCAACCCGGCCATCCTGGACCGGGTGGTCCGGGACGGCGTCCGCACCATCGAGACCTGGCAGCGCTAGCTCGACGCGGGGCTTCCACCGATCGGTCCGACCCGCGGTCGGATCATGGACAACAGGACGCCATCCGCGCCCGCGCCGGAAGACTGGTGACGTCGGTCCACAGTGGGGGCTGCCGGTCGGACACGACAACCCGGCCGGGCCACCAGGTGTCGGTGGAGGAGGTCGTCATGTCGGATGGTCAGGGCACGAAGGCACCGTGGCTTCCGCCGCGGTGGTTCATTCGGCTGGCCTGGTCGGTGCACCGGGGCCTGTACCGGGTCACCGGCAGCCGGGTCGGGCTGTGGCGACCGCGCGAGCACCGCTGGGGCACGCTGCGGCTGACCACGATCGGTCGCCGCACCGGTCAACAGCGCGGCGTCATCCTCGCGTACTTCGAGGACGGCTCGAATCTGGTCGGCGTGGCGATGAACGGCTGGGGCGAGGGCGCCCCCGCCTGGTGGCTCAACCTGCAGGCCCACCCGGACGCGTCAGTCGAACTGGCTGACGGGCGGCGGCTCGTCCACGGCCGGGCCGCCACCGACGACGAACGGTCGCGACTGTGGCCCCGCTGGCGTGCGGCCGACAAGAACTTCGACGCCCACGCGGCGCGACGCTCCACCGAGACCGTCGTGGTGGTGCTGGAGCCCAGGTCGACCGGCGACCCCCTGGCCTGACGGCGGGGCCGCAGAGACATCCGTCGCGGTACGCGACCGCGACCGCGTACACCCGGGTGGTAGGCCCGTTGGCAACTCTCGCATGACGATTCAGGCGCACTCCGGGTCCGCGAGAAGTCACGCCCGGCGGTCAGTCGGTGTGCAGGGCGTCGAGTTGGGTCCGCAGCGCCGTGGCGATGTCGCCGGCCGCGACGACCTGATCCGGGGTGAGGGCGTCGACGAAGAGTTCACGGATGGCGCGCAGGTGGGGAACGGTGGCTCCGGTGAAAGCCTCGGCACCGGCCGCGGTGAGCAGCACCTCCGCTCCACGGGGGACGGTCGCGCACTCCTGCCGGCGGATGAGGCCACGCCGTTCCATCCGCCCCAGGTGGTGGGAGAGCCGACTGCGCTCCCACCCGATGTGCGCGGCGAGTTCGGACGACCGCATCGCCTGGCCCTGCGCCTCGCTGAGCGCGAGGAGCACGGCGTAGTCCCCCGTCGAGAGTGAGGAGTCGCGTTGCAGGCGGGATTCGAGCCGGGAAGTGAGCGCCGCCGTCGTCTCGATGAAGTCGCGCCAGATCCGCAGCTCGTCGGCGGTCGGGAGCTGGCGTCCGGCCCGCCGGCCCGGTGTGGCCTCCGTCATCTCACTCTCCCGGGAATTGACGTGTCAATCGCAAAGTTAGCATCATTGACACGTCAACTGCTAGGAGGCGACGATGGTAGCTGCAGACTTCGAGCTGGGGCTCAACTCGTTCGGGGAGGTGGCCACCGACGGCGACCGGGTGCTGAGCGACGCCGAGACCGTACGGCTGCTCGTGGACGAGGCACGGCTCGCCGAGTCGGCCGGGGTCGACGTGTTCAGCGTCGGTGAGCACTACCGCGAGGGCCACAACGACTCGGCGACACCCGTGTTGCTGGCGGCAGCCGCGACGGCGACCGAGCGCATTCGCCTCGGCACCTCGGTCACGGTGCTCAGCACGAACGACCCGGTACGGCTGTACCACGAGTTCGCCACCCTCGACGCCGTCTCGAACGGGCGCGCCCAGATGGTCCTCGGACGCGCCTCGGCGACCGAGTCGTTCCCCCTGTTCGGTTACGACCTGACCGACTACGAGCGCCTGTTCGAGGAGAAGCTGGACCTCTTCCTGCGACTCCAGCAGGACGAACCGGTCACCTGGTCCGGCACGGTACGAACCCCGCTGACCGGCCAACGCCTGCACCCCAGGATGCGGCCGGGCGGCATTCCGACCTGGATCGGTGTCGGCGGAAGCCCCAACTCGGTGATCCGCGCCGCCCGGCACGGCCTGCCGCTGATGCTCGCGATCATCGGTGGGCGTCCCCAGCGCTTCGCCGGCCACGTCGACCTCTACACCAGGGCGCTCGACCAGTTCGGGCATACCCTCCAGCCAATCGGGCAGCACTCACTCGGCCTTGTCGCAGACACCGACGAGGAGGCGGTGGAGACGTGGTGGCGATACTGGCAACCGGTGGTGGCGGCCCTGGCCGCCGAACGCGGCTTCTACAAACCGGACCGCGCGCGCTACGAGGCCGAGATCGACCACGGGGCGCTCTTCGTCGGTTCACCCGAGACAGTGGCGCAGAAGATCGCCAAGGTCGCCCGCGACCTGCGGCTGAGCCGCTTCGACCTGAAGTACGACATCATGCACCTGCCTCGCGAGGCACGCGCGCGCACCATCCACCTGCTGGGTAGTGAGGTCGCGCCGCGGGTCCGGGAGCTGTTGGCGAAGGAGCCCACCCATGTCTGATCTCATGTTCGGCCTGGACACGTTCGGCGACGTACCGCAGGACGACGCCGGCAAGCTCGTCTCCCACGCGGCGGCGATCCGACAGGTCGTCGACGAGGCGGTGCTCGCCGACCAACTCGGCGTCGACGTCATCGCCCTCGGCGAGCACCACCGCCCGGAGTACTCGGTCTCCACGCCGGAGACGGTGCTGGCCGGAATCGCCACCCGCACCTCGCGGATCCGGTTGGCCTCCGGCGTGACGGTGCTCAGTTCGGACGACCCGGTGCGGGTGTTCCAACGCTTCGCCACCGTGGACGCGCTGTCGAACGGCCGCGCCGAGGTCATCCTCGGTCGAGGCTCGTTCACCGAGTCGTTCCCCCTCTTCGGCTACGACCTGCGCGACTACGACACGCTGTTCGAGGAGAAGATCGAACTGTTCGTGAAGTTGCTCGACGAGAAGCCGGTGACCTGGAGCGGCACCCTGCGTGCCCCGCTGGAGAACGCCGACGTCTTCCCGAAGACCGAGTCGGGTCACCTGGACACCTGGGTCGGTGTCGGCGGCTCGCCGCAGTCGGTGGTCCGCACCGCCACGTACGGTCTGCCGCTGATGCTCGCCATCATCGGCGGCGCCCCCGAACGCTTCGCGCCCTACATCGACCTCTACCGCCGGGCAGCCGACCAGCTCGGTACGACCGCGCACCCGGTCGGCATGCACTCGCCGGGCTTCATCGCCGACACCGACGAGGAGGCCAAGGAGATCTACTGGCCGCACTATCGGATCATGCGGGACCGGATCGGCAAACTGCGCGGCTGGCCCCCGATCCGTCGCCAGGAGTTCGACTCCGAGGTGGAGCACGGCTCGCTCTACATCGGTTCGCCGGAGACGGTGGCCCGCCGGGTGGCCCGCGCGATCCGCAGCCTCGGCGTGGGCCGCTTCGACCTCATCTACTCGGCCGGCGCACAACCGGCGAGCGCGCGGATGCGCGCCGTGGAGCTGTACGGCTCCAAGGTGATCCCCATGGTCCGCGACCTGCTGGCCTGATCGGCACTCCCCCAGCGAAAGGACGACATGAACGACAACGACCGGAGCGGGCCGGTGACCCTCGGAATCCTCGGAGCCGGCAAGGTGGGCACCGTGCTCGCCCGGCTCGCCGTCGCCGCCGGCTACCGGGTACGGGTCGCCGGCTCCGGCGACCCGGCGAAGATCGCCCTCACCGTGGAGGTCCTCGCACCGGGGGCCGAGGCAACCACGGCGGTCGACGCGGTGGGTGAGGCCGACATCGTCATCCTGGCCCTGCCCCTGGGCAAGTACCGCAGCGTCCCCGTCGAGGCGTTGCGCGGCAAGCTCGTCGTCGACGCCATGAACTACTGGTGGGAGATCGACGGCATCCGCGACGACCTCACCAACCCGCGTACCTCGTCGAGCGAGACCGTCCAGACGTTCCTGTCCGGTTCGCGCGTCGTGAAGGCGTTCAACCACATGGGCTATCACGACCTGGAGGACGAGGCGCGACCGGCGGGGACGACCGGCCGCAAGGCCATCGCGATCGCCGGCGACGACAGCGCCGACCGCACCGAGGTCGCGACCCTTGTGGACGCGCTCGGCTTCGACCCGGTCGTCGCCGGTCCGCTTGCCGAGGGGGTACGACTCGAACCGGGAAGCGAGCTGTTCGGCGCGAACGTGAGCGCCGACGAGATCCGGGCGATGCTCGACCGCTTCCCGGAGTCGGAGCGGGGACGGACCATCACCTCGGCCCGAGCCTCGACCGCCTCCTAGGCCGTCTCCACGCCGAAGGCCGCCTTCGGGTCGAGGAGCTGGCCCACGCCGTACTCCTCGTCGAAGGCGGCCGGGCCCAGGGCCTCGGTCGCGGCGGCGCGCATCCTGGCGAGATCCGCGGCGTCGTCCGGGTCGGGCACCTGGCCGAGCGCCGCGAACGCGGCGTCCGCGACACCGATCATCCGCGCCGCGCGGGAGTGGTCCCCCTCGGCGGTCGCGAGCGCCGCGCCGGCAACGCAGACGTACGGCACGAAGTCGGTCCAGCCGTTGCGGAAGACCCGTTCGCGACTCTCGGCGAACAGCGTTCTCGCCTGGTCCAGGTTGCCCAGGCCCAACTCGCAGAACGCCAGGTTGTGTACCTCGGAGTTCACCGTCTCGGGCTGGCCGAGCGCCTCGTTGAGCGCGATGCTCTCCCGGTACAGGTCCCGGGCGCGCAGCAGGTCACCGGACATCCGCGCCACGGCGGCCAGCACGTGCCTCGGCCGTTCCTCCAGGGAGCGGTCGCCGGAGCGCAGCGCCACCGCGAGAGCTTCCCGGGCGCGTGCCGCACCGCCCGGCAGGTCGCCGCCGCGAATGGCGACCCGGGCGAGGCTGTACCGGGCCTCCACCTCGCCGGCCAGGTCGCCGACCGCCTGGGCCCGCTCGATCTCGGCCTCGCTCATCCGCACCACGGCGTCGGTCTCGCCACGCCGGAAGGCGGAGCGGACGTCCTCGCTGAAGGTCATGGGTCTTCCCGTTCTTCCGGCCGTCAGTTCGCCTGGAACACGGTCCAGGTCTCCACGAGCGTGAAGCCCATCGCCTCGTAGAGCGGTCGGCCCATCGAGCTGGCGTGCAGGTACGCGGCGTCCGCGCCGGCGGCGACGCCGTCCCGCAGCGCCGCCTCGGTGAGCGCCCGGCCCAGGCCACGACCCCGGGCGGACGGTACGACGGCGATGTTGAACACCCCGACCACGCCGGACGTGTGGATGCCGAGCCCGGTGCCGACCGGGCTGCCGGACTCCTCAGCCAGGTACCCGGTGATGGCGTCGGCGTCGAGCACCGCGCCGCCCATCAGCGGGCCGAAGACGCCGTCGGGCGCCTCGAAGCTCCGGGTGAGGGCGTCGGTGTACCGCTCGTTCTCGGCGGCTTCGACCCGGCGGACCAGCGCCTGCTGGGTCGAGCCGGCCCGGAACACGATGTCGTCGGTGGCGCAGGCCATCAGCGGGAGGTCGCTGCGTCCCCGCAGCCCGTGCCGGGCCGCGAGTTCGGCGACCTCGTCGCTCGCCGCGCCGCGAACGATGATCGACCAGTACGGAGTCTGCCGGCGGACCTCGGTCGCCAACTCGTCGATGGCCGCGAGGTCCGGCTCGGTGGTCGTCTCGAGGACCCCGTTCAGCGTCGGAACGCTGGCGTGGGTGAGCCCCGCACGAGCGGTGCCCCGCTCGGCGTACCAGCCCTTCGGGGTCACCCGGCAGAGCAGTTCGATGGCGTCGAAGTACGCCGTCGCCATCTGGTCGGCGGTGGTGCTCATGTCTGGTCTCCCCCGGAAACGCTCGCTCGTCCTCGTCCGACAACCTAGCCACCGGCCGGGCTGGTGGGCGCCGTCGAGAGGCAGAGGTCACCCCAGGGGTTCGGCCGCGCCGTCTCCGCCGAAGCGGGTTCGGCCCGACCTGCGCACCGATCAGGAATCGAGAAGCCCGCGCGCGCCGCCCGGCCTAGCCTTTTCCCAGGCAGACGGCAGCGCGCCGGGCCTGACGACCAGAGGGAGCCCGAGAATGTCCGCGAAGACCACCACGACCGAGTCCGACGGCTTCAGCGCCGAGGAGCGGGCCGCGATGAAGGAGCGCGCCGCCGAACTACGCGCCGAGGGTAAGAAGGGCGCGAAGAAGGCGGATGGGCTGCAAGCGGTCCTCGACCGGATCGCGCAGATGGACCCGGACGACCGTGCGCTCGCCGAGCGCGTGCACGTGACGGTGACCGCTGCCGCCCCGGGCCTCTCGCCGAAGACCTGGTACGGGATGCCCGCGTACGCGAACGAGGACGGCAAGATCGTCGTCTTCTTCCAGGACTCGGGCAAGTTCAGCTACCGCTACTCGACCCTGGGCTTCCAGGACCCGGCCAACCTCGACGAGGGTGACCTCTGGCCGGTGGCGTACGCGTTGCAGCAGTGGAGCCCGGCCGTGGAGAAGAAGATCACCGAGCTGGTGAAGAAGTCGGTCTCCTGACCCTCCCCCGGTGGGGCCCGCACCGGGCGGTATCCGTGCGAGTATGCGATCACCGAGCTGGAGGAGTGACGGGTGCCGATCACCGACGAGGCGTTGGCAATCGCCGCGGCCGAGGCCGGAGCCGCCGTGGTCAGGTCTCACCACGGGTCGACGCTGACCCGTTTCACGAAGATCGGGGACGACTTCGCCACCACGGCTGACATCGAGGCGGAGAGGGCCATCCTCGACGTCCTGCGGGCGGCGCGTCCGCAGGACGATGTGGTGGGTGAGGAGAGCGGGCGCACGGGTTCGGGCGGGAACGGACGCACGTGGCTCGTCGACCCGCTGTGCGGCACGCTCAACTATGCCGCGCACACCATGCTGGCCTCGGTAAACGTCGCGCTACACACGGGGACGGAGAGCGCCGTGGCGGCATCGGCGGACCCGTTCAGCGGCGAGGTGTTCTGGACCGACGGGAACGACGCGTACGTCCGCCAGGCCGGAACCGACGAACGGCTCACCCCATCGGGCACGTCGAAGCTCGTCGACGTCAACCTCGACCCACCGTTTCCGAGCAGGGACGTGTTCCTGGCCGCCCGGCTGCTCGCCGACGACGACTTCATCGGACGGTTCCAACCCCGGGTCGTCTCGACGAGCCTGGCCGTGGCGTGGGTCGCCGCCGGCCGTCGCGCCGCCTACGTGACGGACCGACACGACCTGGGCCGCAGCGTTCACTTCGCGGCCGGAATCGCCCTCTGCCGGGCCACCGGCTGCGTGGTCACGTCGCTCGACGGCCAGCCGCTGCATGCCGGCGGCAACGGCCTGGTCGTGGCCGCCGACGAGCCGACGCACACCGCCCTCCTGGCCCTCATTCGGAAGCAGGGCGTCCAGACAGGCTGACGGTCGCGTCGGCGGGCCGGCTCGGCAGCACCCCTGCCCTTGACATGAAGTGCGGTTGAGGTCTTAGCCTGCCGTCCGTCAGCTCAAGACCATCGTCGAGGGGATCCCCGATGTTCCTGCCCCGCCTCCTCCGCCCGCGCACCGTCGTGAGCGCGCACTGCGACCTGCCCTGCGGCGTCTACGACCCGGCACAGGCCCGCATCGAGGCCGAGTCGATCAAGGCGATCTCGGAGAAGTACCAGGCCAGCGACGACCCGGAGTTTCGCACCCGTTCGCTGCTCATCAAGGAGCAGCGCGCCGAGCTGGTGAAGCACCACCTCTGGGTGCTGTGGACCGACTACTTCAAGCAGCCGCACTTCGAGAAGTACCCCCAGCTGCACGGCCTCTTCAACGAGGCGACCAAGCTGGCAGGTGCCGGCGGCGCGAAGGGCGCCGCGGACCCGGCGTTCGCCGAGCAGCTCCTCGGCAAGATCGAGGAGATCTCGAAGATCTTCTGGGAGACCAAGCAGAGCTGACTGGCCGGCACCGGGTGGCGCCGGCCAACCGGTTCGGCGTACCACGTCCGGAGGGAACCCCATGACGTCGCGCACCGACCTCGTCGAAGAGTTGATGAGCCGTTTTCCCCACGTGCCACGGGAAGCGGTGCTCAAGGAAGACCTGCTGCGGGGTGGGCTCGCCTTCGACAACACGGCACTGACCGACAACGAGCACGGCGACGTCAAGCCGAAGTCGTACTTCATCTTCTCCTTCGACCACCGGACGCTGCCGGAGCTGGGCACGGCCGCGCTGCGCCGCCCACCGGAGGAGATCGTGCTCACCGGGGGGCCGTACGAGCTTCGTCGTACCGTCGTGTCGGTCCGCACCAACCCCAGCTCGCCGTACCGCGTCGGCACCGATGACGACGGTCGACTGCGCCTGTTCCTGGACGGGCGGCCGATCGCCGATGTCGGACTGCCCCCCATGCCGGCGTACTACCGCCACACGCTCGCCAACGGCAAGTCGGTGATGGAGGTCGCCCCGACGATCCAGTGGGGTTATCTCATCTACCTCACCGCTTTCCGGGTCTGCCAGTACTTCGGCGCCAAGGAGGAGTGCCAGTACTGCGACATCAACCACAACTGGCGGCAACACAAGCAGGCCGGCCGGCCCTACACCGGGGTCAAGCCCGTCGACGAGGTCCTCGAGGCTCTGGAGATCATCGACCGGCACGACACCGACCGGGCGTCGCAGGCGTACACGCTCACCGGCGGCAGCATCACGTCACAGGTGAACGGGCTGGCCGAGGCGGACTTCTACGGTCGGTACGCGCAGGCGATCGAGGAGCGGTTTCCGGGGCGGTGGATCGGCAAGGTCGTGGCCCAGGCACTGCCCCGAGCCGACGTGCAGCGCTTCCACGACTACGGCATCCGCATCTACCACCCCAACTACGAGGTGTGGGACAAGCGGCTGTTCGAGTTGTACTGCCCGGGCAAGGAGCGGTACGTCGGCCGGGAGGAGTGGCACCGGCGCATCCTCGACTCCGCCGAGGTGTTCGGCCCCCGCAACGTGATCCCGAACTTCGTGGCGGGCGTCGAGATGGCCGCCCCGCACGGCTTCACGAGCGTCGACGAGGCGATCGACTCCACCACCGAGGGGCTCGACTACTTCATGTCCCGAGGGATCACGCCCCGGTTCACCACCTGGTGCCCGGAGCCCACCACACCGCTCGGCCGGACGAACCCGCAGGGCGCGCCGCTCGAATACCACGTCCGCCTCCTCGAGGCGTACCGGGCGACCATGGAGGCCCACGGCCTGTCCAGCCCACCCGGGTACGGCCCCGCCGGGCCCGGGCGCGCGGTCTTCTCGGTCAGCTCCTTCATGGACACCCTGCCGTCGACTGAGTCGTGACGGACGCGCTCGGCTGACCCGCCCGGGACGATCTGCCGAGGAGCGGTACATGGAGCACGGCGCGGTCGAGGCGCCCCTCCGTCGCCAGCGCGGCCAACGC
>NZ_JBSGIV010000101.1:0-17064 GCF_053605225.1 Micromonospora sp. NPDC003944 | reverse complement strand
CGGCAGCTCTCCGGAGGCCATCTCGTGCAGGGTGACCGCGAGTGCGTACCACTCGGCGTGTTTGTCGTAGACCTGACGATTCGCGGCGCCGAGGAACGGGTCCAGATAGCGCGGAGTACCGGCGATGATCTCCTTGACCGAGACTCCAGCCAGGGAGAAGTCGAAGAGCACCAGCTGCCTGGTGCGGTTGGGCCGCACTCGGATGGCGATGTTGTCCGGTTTGATGTCGCGGTGGTAGACACCCTCGCCCTCCAGATAGTCGAGGGCACCAAAAAGGTAGTCGCTGTACGTCTCCAACTCGTCGACCGTGAGCCGACCGTCGTCACGCAGCTTCCGCGCCAGGGTGTGGTCGCCAGCGTGCTCAAGGACCACGACGGTGCGGTTGCCCAGTTGCAACGGCTCCGGCCGGGCCAGCCGGATCACCCGGGAGTCGGTGAGCGGGCCGAGGACGCGGGCCTCGTGGGCCAGCCGGGCACCCTTCTCGTCGGAGAGCCCGACCTTCAGGACTTCTTCCCGCCTGGTGCGCTCGTTGAAGCCAAGGAATGCCCGACAGGTCGAGCCGGTGCCGAGGCGGCGGACGATCTTCCACTCGCCGACTCGGTCGCCCCCGCGCGCCTCCAGCGGGTCAGGCTGCTCCGGCGCCGGCTCTTCCGGGTGCACAGAGCCTGGTGGCGGGCTGGTCAACTCGTCCTCGACGAGCTGGAGCATCTCGACGAAGTCGGCGACCGTGGTGAGCCGCTGGGCCGGAATTGGCGCGGTGGCGGCTTGGATCAACTCGTCGGCGAACTCGCTGATGCCGTCGGCAACAGCGGTGGCCCGCAGACCATTGTCCCGGGCCAGTCGGGCCAGCAGTTCGGGGCGCTTCGTGGCCGGTGGTTGACCGGTCAGGATCAGGTACGCCAGCGCGCCGAGGCCGAAGACATCCATCGCCACCGCATCCGGCGTCGGCGCGGTCAACTCCGGAGCGAGGTACGCCTCGGCGGACCGCTCGATGTGAGCGGTCGCGTGCGAGGAGAGGGTCACAGGCTGACCGCTGCTGCCACCAGTGCTGTCCGCTCCTCGGGTCGCTGCCTGCCAGTCACTGATCTGTAGTTGAGGTATCAGCCATGCTTCGTCATCGCTGCCACCACGCCGCGCCCGGCCGGGGTTGACCAGCACACTGCGGGCAGAGAGCGCACGGTGGTGCAGACGCCGACCATGGGCGTACGCCACCGTCTCGGCAAGCTGTCGGATCATCGCGAGTCGGCTCAGCGCATCCAGTCGGTCGCCGTACTGGGCGATGTAATGGTCGAGACGCACCGACCGAGGGTCGTACCGGAAGACCAGCGCAGGGCCGGCCTCGTGCGACTCCATCGCATCGACCTGCACGATGCCGGGGTGGTTGATGCCGTGCAGGGCAAGCATCTCGCGCTTGGCGGCACGCTCGATGCTGGCCCGTTCGGTCTGCACGGCGTTGCGCTCGACCAGGTAAATCCGCACCCGGCGACGTTCGCGCTCCAGATCGCGGTGCCGCGCCTGGTGGTCCTGCCAGGTAGGGCCGACGTCGAACGGGCGGGTCTCCAACTCCCACGCGCCGATCTGGTAGTGCCGGCGGCTACGAGCGATGCCCACGGCATCGAGAAGGTCCGGCAGCGCAGCCGACATCTCCTTGGTGACCCGCTGCCGTTCGTCCTGCGGCGGACGCTCCAGCAGCGAGGTGATCGCCGGCAGCAGCCCCGGTTCGTGACCCGGGGCCGGCTCCGGACCGAAGATGCCGTGCAGGTGATGCTCCGAAAGGTCCACCCGTAGACCGGGCTTGGATAGGAACACCGCCGCCTGCACGAACGGAATCCTGACCTGCTGACCCTTGCGCCGCGAGGCAGCCACCTGGAGCAACGACTTGAGTTTCTTCGCCTTGGCGTCGGCCAGATGCAGCGGGTTGTCGAAGGTGCGGGTGCCGTTCGGGCCCTGGAGGATCCAGTTGGAGCCGCTGGATCGCAGCCGGCCGTTCAGGCTCTTGATCTCGATGAGGTAGAGGCCGCCGGGCGCGGCAACCAACAGGTCAACCTCGTAGGGGTGCCCGGTCTGGGCGGTGAAGGTGAAGTTCGACCAGGCACGGTAGGGCTCACTGTCCGGCAGGAGCGCCTGGACGTGCGCCAGCGCTTCCCGCTCGTGCGCGAACTGCGACGGCGTGATCGTCGTCCACCGGCCCTCCTGCATTCCAGAGATCCTAGGGGCAAAGTGCCGAACCATCGGGGACCCACCTGCGCAATCAGAGCCGGGAGAGAATTCTTACCTTCTTGTTCGCGAATTCGACTTCGGTCAGAATGCCTGCGTCACGCAGCTCGCCGAGCTGACGGAGCTGCGCGATCGGGTCGACCGCGGTGGGTACGGGAGCGGGCGGTATCGTCGCCACCGGTGGCAGGCCCGCGTAGTGATGGGTATTCATTCGTGAACCCGCGAATGCAGCACGTTTGCTGTCAACTTGTCCCCGGCCAGCTGCGTCAGGGATGTTCGGTAACTCGGCGAGCCCACAGGCGCGTCAGTGCGGACCGCCTCCCAGGATGGACCCTGCCACGGGTCGTCCCGTCCACGCCCACATCTCCAGTGCGCTCCGGTCGACGAGCGTGATGTCGAGCTGCCGGGCCAGCTGGATGCCGTCGCCCGCGGTGAAGAAGCTGTTCGTGACGAGCATGCAGATCTCACCACCGTGGATGTCCCGGCAGGTGCCGGCGAAGCGCTGGATGGCGGCGCTGCCCACCCGGTTGCGAGGGCTCTGCCGCTTGCACTGCACCACGACGCGCCGGCCGTCCGGGGCGATCGCCAGGACGTCCGCTCCCCGGTCGCCGGGGCCGCCGCACACCGTCACACTCCGAAAGCCGGACGCGACGAGGATCCGGGCGAACCACTGCTCGAAATCCGGTCCGGTCATCGTGTCGGTCACCGCGACCAGCCTGTCCCGTTGGGCCTGCTCGACCCGCTCGCGGGCCCGCTGCTTGGACACGACGAGCACCAGCGCGGTCGCCACCGCGACGGCGGCGCTCACGACGAAGGCGGACCAGTAGGGATGCCGCTGCACGACCTCGACGACCATGCGCAGGAGGACGAAGCCGACGACGGCACCCAGCACCAGAACCCAGCCGTTTGCCGATCTGCCGCCACCGACCACACGGCGGACCGTCGACCTGCGCCGAACGCTGCCGGTGCGTCGTCTTCGGTAGTGCGCCCGAACCCGCGCGCCGCCCTTCCTGGTGTGTGACCTGACATACGGCACGAGGCACCTCCCGGTAGGGAGGCTCCATTGTGGCGGCAGCATCCAACAACCCGTGGTGTACGCCCGCCGACAGTCCACCCGCAGCTACGACGTCGCGGTGGACCTGTCGACCAATGCCTGCCGCAGCGTCGCGGACTGCTCCACCGACCCACCGCGCACCCCGAGACTCCGCCGGGCCGCCCGGTAGTACCCGTCGCGTGCCTCGTTGACCCGGGTCAGCATCTCCGCCACGTCCGGTGGTGCCTCGACGATTCCCCGGGCGAGCCGTTCGACCTGCCAGATCGCGTCCCGCCAGCCAGCTGCGGCGGCAACCGTCGGCTCGTCGCCGAGCAGCAGCAGGTTCTCCCAGACGATGGTGCGCCGCGCGTCCGCCTCGGCCAGCCGGGCCAGCCCCTCCTCGCGGTCGATGGGGTGGCTCCGTGACCCCGGTCGGTGGTCGGCTGTCAGTCGCAGCGCCACCGCGTGACTCTCCTTGAGAGCGTGCGCGTAGTCGACGTACGCGTCGAGCCGCCGCTCGTCCCAACGGACGCTCTGACTGCGCCGCCACCGGGCGCGGTCGGCGAGCGAGGTGGCGAGGATCGTGCCCAGGGTGCCCACCAGGACGCCGAGGAGCGCCGGAAGCTGCGTCAGAAGATCGCTCACGCGGTCGAGGCTGCCAGCCCCGGTCAACCCCCTCAGACTCCGCCACGCTTCATGATCGGCGGGTCGCCAGGATGGCGAGGGTCTCCCGGCGCACTTCGTCAACGTCAAAGACGAGGCGGCGGCGGGCGAAGCGCACAACCAGGATCCCGACGGCCGCCAGCAGGGCATCACGGCGCAGGTCAATCTCACGCTGGCCTGGGCTGCCATGGGTGGTGGTCCCGTCGAGTTCGATGTTGACCCGTTCCCGCTCGGCAAACATGTCGAGGTACACCACGCGCTGCCCGACGCGAACCGGCACCTGGCGACGGAACGCCGGCATCCCTGGCCCCGTGAAGACGTGCTCATGTCCCCAGATTTCCAACGGGCTACGGCAACCGTCGACAAGCGTCGTCAGCAGATGCCGGAACGCCGCCCGGTCGATCAGCTTGGGCACTCGCTCCAGGGCTGCCGACAGACGTTCGGGTGTGGTCAGCCAGTCGTTTACCGCTCGGATCACCGGCGCCCTCCGGTCGGCGGGCGGCAACGCCGGCCACGAATCGACGAGGGTCTGTTCGAGGCGGGTGACCGTCAGGCCGCGCCGCACCACCACCTGCGGTGGCTCGATGGTCAGGCCGCGGCGTCGATGCACGGTCACCCCGGGCCGGGTGCGAAGGCTCGCGCTCGCGGGCGCGCTCAAGTGCACGAGGTCACCCGCCACCTCAGGGCGCAACCCCCACACGGCGAGCGCGCTGAGATGACTGAGCGCGCCGTAGCCGTCGGCCCAGGCCAGGGCCGCCCGCTGGCTCATGGCAGGGTCGAGTCGGCTGAGAACGGGAGCGCCGGGTCGCGTACCGACGAGGTGCGCCGCCACGAACACCTCGGGCAGCACCCGTACCAACTCGCCGTTGCGGCAAGCCTGCTGAAGCGTCCACGACGGCACCACCTGCTCGGCCGCCCCGAGCGTCACCAGCCCTCCGCCAAGCTCCACGAGGTCCCGAAGCACCGAGTTCACGCACGAAACAGTGATGCGTTGACCCCGCCCGCCGCAATCGCACCGGACGGGCCTCTGTGGACAACCGCCGACATGTGCACGGCGTCCAGCCACGGGCCTAGGTGTGGTATGTCAGGTGATCGGTGGCAGCTCAGCGGGGCTGGCGTCGGCGTGTCGAGTCGCTCCACTGCCAACGATCAAGGGAAGACCTCAGCTCGGCACGTCGCGGTGGCGGAAGGCGGCCACGCCGACGGCGAGCAGGACCGCGGCCACCGCCGCAAGCACCACCAGGGGAAGCGCCGCCGGGTCGGCCGCGGGCACGGCCGGCACATGGGTGTACGGCGAGACGTCCAGCGCGGCCTGCGGCAGCTCCAGCACCGCGCCGAGTTGCCCGAGGAGCAGGAAGACCAGTAGCACCGTCCAGGACAGCACCACCGACAAGCGGGGCAGCAGCCCGAAGAGCGCGGTCACCACCCCGGCCACCACCAGCAGGGCGGGCAGGCGCAGCAGCGCGGCGCCGCCCAGCTCGACGGCCTGGCCGAGGGGGTCTCCACTGACGATGCCGTAGCCGAGGCCGGTGGTCACTCCGGCGAGCAGCAGCAGGGCGAGGGCGCCGAGCGTCGCGGCGAGCACCTGGGTGCCGAGCCAGCGGGTGCGGCTGACCGAGGTGGCGAGGGCGGCCTCCAGCACTCCGTCGGCTTCGTCACCGCGTACCCGGAGCAGGGCCTGCACGACGTACGCGCCGATGGTCAGGGCGAAGAGGGCGAGCATCGCGGCCAGGTACGCGTCGATCAGGTCGGCTCCGCCGCCCATCGCGTTGATGGCTTCGGCGGCGGCCGGGTTCGCGTCGATCATGTCGTTGAACTCGTCGGCGGCGACGCCCATGGAGAGGCCGAGCACGGCCACCCCGACCGCCCAGCCGAGCAGCGTGCCGCGCTGCATCCGCCAGGCCAGGCCGGCGGGGCTGAGCAGCCGTGGCGCGCCGGTGGCCGGGCCGCGTCGGGGGGCGATCAGCCCGGCGCCCTGGTCGCGTCGTTCGGCGAGGGCGTACGCCAGCGCCACCCCGGCGAGCAGCAGTGCGACGGGCAGGGCGAGCACCAACCAGCGTTCGCCGTCGAAGGCCCGCACCTGGTTGCCCCAGCCGAGCGGGGAGATCCAGGACGGCCAGGCGCTCCGGACGCGGGTCCCGTCGGCGCTCTGTTCACCGAGCACGTCGCCGGCGGCGCGCAGGACGAAGGAGAGCCCGACGGTGGCGGCGGCGAGCGCGTTGGCGCCGCGCGCGGTGACGGAGAGCTGGGCGGTGACCGCGGCGATAGCGGTGAAGGCGACCCCGACGCCGCCGATCGCGCCGGCTGCCGCGACGGAGCCGGCGAGCGGTAGGCCGGCGCCGAGCAGCGCGACCGTGAGCAGCGCGGCGGCCAGGGTGTTCGCCGCGACGATGACGAGCAGCGCGGCGGTGAGCGGCGCGTACCTGCCGACCACGTTGGCGCCGAGCAGTTCGGCCCGGCCGGTCTCTTCGTTCTGGCGGGTGTGCCGGGTCACCGCGAAGGTGCTCAGCAGGGCGACGATCAGGGCCAGCGTCACGTACGTCTCGGCGACCACCACGGCACCGAGGTCGGTGCCGTGGATGGGGCCGTTGAAGGCGCGGGCCACCAGGCTGGACGCGGAGGTGGTGGCGTAGCCCAGCCGGGTCTCCTGGTCCGGGTAGATGCCGGCGACGCTGCCGGCGAGGGCGTAGCCGAGCAGGGGCGTGCCGAGGACCCAGATCGCGAGGCGGATCCGGTCGCGGCGTAGCACGAGCCGGGCCAGCAGGGCGGTGCCGGTGAGGGCGCTCACCGGGCACCCGCGCCAGGAACACCGGCCGACCCGGCACGGACGGCAGGAGCATCGGCCGACGCCGGACCCGCGGCGGGGTCGTCACCGTAGTGGCGCAGGAAGAGCTGCTCCAGGGTGGGCGGCGTGCTGGTCAGCGCACGGACGCCGGAGCGGATGAGCTGCCCGAGCAGCTCGTCGAGGTGGGCGGGCTCGACCTCCAGGTGGGTACGGCCGTCGACCTCGTGCACGTCGTGCACGCCGGGCAGCGCGTCCAGGCCGGTGACCGGGCGGGCCGTCTCGACGGTCACCGCCGTGCGGGTGAGGTGGCGCAGCTCGGCGAGGGTGCCGGACTCGACGGTGCGGCCCTCACGGATGATGCTGACCCGGTCGCAGAGCGCTTCGACCTCGGCGAGCACGTGGCTGGAGAGCAGCACCGTGGCACCGGCCTGCTTGACCCGCCGGACCTCGTCCTGGAACACCGCCTCCATCAGGGGGTCGAGGCCGGAGGTCGGCTCGTCGAGTACGTACAGCTCCACCGCGCTGGCGAAGGCGGCGACGATGGCGACCTTCTGCCGGTTGCCCTTGGAGTACGTGCGGCAGCGGCGGGTCGGGTCCAGGTCGAAGCGGTGCAGCAGCTCGTCGCGGCGGTGTCGGTCGAGGCCGCCGCGTAGCCGACCGAGCAGGTCGATCGCTTCCCCACCGGTGAGGTTGGGCCAGAGGTTGACGTCGCCGGGCACGTACGCGAGTCGCCGGTGCAGGCGTACCGCGTCGCGCCACGGGTCGCCGCCGAGCACCTGGGCGTCACCGGAGTCACGGCGGAGCAGCCCGAGCAGGATGCGGATGGTGGTGGACTTTCCGGAGCCGTTGGGCCCGAGGAAGCCGTGCACCTCCCCCTGCTCGACGCGCAGGTCCAGCCCGTCGAGGGCCCGGACGGCTCCGAACGTCTTGACCAGGTTGTCGATCGAGATGACGGGCATCGCCCCTCCTGCGGTTGAATGCGTCGACAGTCACCACTGTACTGACCATCGGTCAGTCGAATCAATGGTGACCGTGCCCACTGGTCAGGACGTCGCTAGGCTGGCCGGCATGACCGCCGATCCCGCGGACGACACCCGCACCCGGATCCTGCGCGCCGCGCTCGACCTGTTCGCCGAACACGGCTACCAGCGCACCTCGCTGCGTCAGATCGGCGAGCGGCTGCGTGTCACCAAGACCGCGGTCCTCTACCACTTCCCGGCCAAGGAGCACCTGCTCGCCGCCCTGGTCGAGCCGTTGGTCGCGGACCTGGAGGCGCTGCTCGACGCGGCCCGGACGCAGCCCACCGAACGGGCCCGGTGGACGGTCGTGGAGGGCTGGGTGGACATCATGCTCGCCCACCGCCGCCCGCTCGGCATGCTCTTCCACGACATCGCGCTGATCGGCCGGGGCGACACGTACCACCGGCTCATGGAGGTCGCGATGCGGGCGAACGACCTCATCGCCGGGCCGAACGCGGGCCGACGCGAGCGGGTCTCCGCGGTGCAGGCGTTGGGCGCGTGCAGCGACCCGATCGTCTTCTTCACCGACGTGTCCGACGAGGTGCTGCGCGCCGACATGCTCGACGGCGTACGCCGACTGCTGGCCCCGCTGCCCACGGACCCTGCGGCCGCACCGCCGACGACCCTGCCGCCGGCGCACCAGACCCCGACCCCCGCGACCTCGACCCACCCGACCGCGACGGGCGCGGGCCCGCCGAGCGGGAGCCCGGCGACCCTACCGGGCGCGGCCAGCGGCGCGGGAGCAGCCGGCACGGGGGTGACCGGCACGGGGGCAGCCAGCGGCGTGGGGGTGGCGAGCCGGCGGCGACGGCCGGGACGGCCGCCCGCCTTGAGCCGGGAGCAGGTCGAGGCGGCCCGACGGATGCACGCGGCGGGCACCCACTCGGTGGACGCCATCGCCGCCGCGCTGGGGGTCTCGCGGGCCACCGTCTACCGGCACCTGACGGCACCATAACGAGACAGTTCTCATACTGTTTCGAGACAGTTGTGAGCCGGTGGGTCAGGCCGCCAGCGTGGCGTAGCGGCCGTTGCGGTCCAGCAGGCTGTCATGGGTGCCGGCCTCGACGATCCGACCGTGGTCGAGCACCGCGATCTGGTCGGCGTCGCGCACGGTGGAGAGCCGGTGCGCGATGGTGATCGTGGTGCGCCCCTGGGCGAGCACGTCGAAGGCCCGCTGTACGGCCCGTTCGGTCTCGGTGTCGAGTGCGCTTGTGGCCTCGTCGAGGACCAGGACGCGCGGGTCGCGCAGCAGCGTGCGGGCGATGGCGAGGCGCTGCTTCTCGCCGCCGGAGAACCGGTGGCCGCGCGAGCCGACCATGGTGTCGTACCCGTCGGGCAGGCCGGCGATGAGGTCGTGGATCTGGGCGGCGCGCGCGGCGTCCTCGATCTCGGCGTCGGTGGCCTCCGGCCGGGCGTAGCGCAGGTTCTCCCGGACGGTGGTGTGCAGCAGGTACGTCTCCTGGCTGACCACGCCGACGATCGCGGCCAGGTCGACCAGGCGCAGGTCACGCAGGTCGACACCGTCGACGGTGATCCGGCCGGCGCTCGGGTCGTGCAGCCGGCTGACCAGCCCGGCGAGCGTGCTCTTGCCGGAGCCGGTCTCGCCGACCAGGGCGAGGCTGGTGCCGGCGGGCACGTCGAGGGTGATCCCGGCGAGGGCCGCGGTGTCGCTGCCCGGGTAGCCGAAGGTGACGTCCTCCAGGCGCAGGTGACCACGGACCCGGGTGGGGTCGAGGTGGACCGGCTCGGCGGGGTCGGCCACGTCGACGGGGAGGTCCAGGTACTCGAAGATCCGGGCGAAGAGCGCCAGCGACGCGGTGAGGGAGACACCCACGTTGAGCAGCCCCATCAGCGGCCGGAACAGGCCGCCCTGCAGGGCGGTGAAGGCGACCAGGGTGCCGATGCTCAGGGTGCCGGCGGTGCCGGGCAGCCCAGCGGCGAGGTAGATGACCGCGGGTACGGCGGCGAAGATGATGCTCATCGAGGCCATCCGCCAGCGGCCGGCCAGCTCACTGCGCAGCTCCAGGTCGACCAGGCGGGCCGAGGAGGCGGTGAACCGCTCGATCAGCGCGGGGCCGGTGCCGAGGGTCTTGGCCAGTTGCACGCCGCTGATCGAGAGCCCCTCCTCGACGGTGACGTTGAGGTCGGCGAGTTCGCGTTGCCGCTGGGCGGTGATCTCGCGGCGCATCCGGGCGACCCGACGGGTCAGCCAGATGGCCGGCGGCAGCACCACGAGCGAGACGAGGGAGAGCTGCCAGGAGAGCGCGACCATGGCGACCGCCGTGGCGACGACGGTGGTGAGGTTTGCCGCGACGGCGGTGGCGGTGGAGGTGACCACCGACTGCATGCCGCCGATGTCGTTGGTGATCCGCGACTGCACCTCGCCGGTGCGGGTGCGGGTGAAGAAGCCCAGCGACTGGCGCTGGAGGTGGCTGAAGACGTCGGTGCGCAGCCGGTGCATGACCCGCTGGCCGACCTGGGTGGAGATCCAGGTCTGCACGACGCCCAGCGCGGAGGTCACCGCCGCGACGGCGACCATGCCGAGGACCAGCCAGACCAGCAGCGGCACGTCGCCCTGCGGCAGGGCCCGGTCGATCACGGCACGCAGCAGGAACGGACTGGCCATCGCGATGATCGAGGAGATCACGATGATCGCGGTGACGGCGGCCAGCGCGGGCCGGTGCGGGGTGAACAGGCGGCCGATGCGACGCAGCGACACCTGACGGGCCTGCGTCTTCTCTTCGGCGCTGAGGGTGCGGTGGCCGCGGTCGCGGCCCATCGGGGTGGGTTCCAAGGGGTACTGCCTCTCGTCGACAACATTGCTGAGGTTACCTCATCATGAGGGAGCAACCACATATCCTGCTACCGTATTCCGGTGACCGAGCACACCGTCGAGAACGCCGACGACGAGAGCCTGGCGGAGACGTTCTGGGCGGTGGCGTCCCGTCTGCGCCGGCAGACCAAGGACTCGCTGGTGCCCTGGGACGTCACGCCCAGCCAGTCCCGCGCCCTCGGCGTGCTCGCCCGGCACGGCGAGGTACGCCCCGGCACCCTCGCCGAGCACCTGCGCATCGCGCCCCGCTCGGCGACCGAGGTGGTCGACGACCTGCAGACCCGAGGGCTGGTCGAGCGCCGACCCGACCCGGCGGACCGGCGGGCGACGCTGGTCGCGCTCACCGAGGAGGGCCACCGCGTCAGCACCGCCATCCGGGCCGCGCGCCGAGCCGAGGCGGACCGCTTCTTCGGCCACCTCGACGACGCCGACCGCGCCGAACTGGCCCGCATCCTGCGCACCCTGCGTACCTGAGACCTGCGGGTTTGCCCGCCCCACGCCCGGGTAGCCAGCGGCCCCGTTTCACCGCGGGCCCCGCCACCACCAGTCGGGGAGACCTGACAGGAGGGGCCATGCCTGCCCTGGACCAGCACCGCCCCGGCTGATGTGCGGAATCAGCGGGGAGGCGCGATTCGACGGCCGGTCGCCCGACGCGGCGGCGGTGACCCGGATGACCGAGGCGATGCGCTCACGCGGCCCGGACGACGAGGGCCTGCTCGCCGACGGCTGGGTGACCCTCGGGCACCGCCGGCTGACCATCATCGACCTGTCCGACGCGGGTGGGCAACCGATGGTCCGCGACGACCTGGGCCTGGCCCTGGTCTTCAACGGCTGCATCTACAACTATCCGGAGCTGCGCGAGGAGCTGCGCCGTGCCGGGTACGACTTCCACTCCACAAGCGACACCGAGGTGATCCTGGTGGCGTACGCCCACTGGGGTGAACGGTTCGTCGACCACCTGGTCGGCATGTTCGCGATCGGGCTCGTCGACCGGGCCCGGCGGCGGCTGGTCCTGGCCCGCGACCGGCTCGGCATCAAACCGCTCTACCTCGCCGAGACGCCGGGGCGGCTCCGGTTCGCCTCCACCCTGCCCGCGCTGCTGGCCGCCGGCGACGTCGACACCGGCATCGACCCGGTGGCGCTGCACCACTACCTGTCCTGGCACTCCATCGTGCCCGCGCCGCGCACCGTGCTGCGCGGCGTGCGCAAGCTACCGCCGGCCACCCTGCGGGTGATCGAGGCGGACGGGCGCAGCCGCGAGGAGGTCTACTGGCGGCCCGACTACGTGCGGGAGCCCGCCGACGCGGAGATGGACGCCGCCGACTGGCGGGCCGCGATCGGGGACGCGCTGCGTGCCGCGGTACGCCGACGGCTGGTCGCCGACGTGCCGGTGGGGGTGCTGCTCTCCGGCGGGCTGGACTCCAGCCTCATCGTGGCGCTGCTCGCCGAGGCGGGCCAGCACCACCTGCGGACGTTCAGCATCGGCTTCGACAGCCGCGACGGCGAGTCCGGCGACGAGTTCCACTACTCCGACCTGGTGGCCCGGTCGTACGACACCGACCACCAGCGGATCCGGCTGGCCGACGACGACCTGGTGCCCGCCGTCCGGCAGGCCGTGCTGGCGATGACCGAGCCGATGGGCAGCCACGACGTGGTCGCCTTCCACCTGCTCTCCCAGCAGGTGGCACAGCATGTGAAGGTGGCGCAGTCGGGGCAGGGCGCGGACGAGGTGTTCGCCGGCTACGGCTACCACCAGCCGCTTGTCGAGGCGCCCCGGCACGGTGCCGCCGAGACGTTCGCCGCCGCGTTCTTCGACCGTGACCACGACGAGCTGCGCCGCATCGTCGGCCCGGCGTACGCGCTGGAGCACGACGCCAGCCGGGACCTGCTCGCCGGACACCTCGCCGCGCCCGGGGCGCAGACCGCGCTCGACGCCGTGCTGCGCCTGGACACCCACCTGATGCTCCCCGACGACCCGGTCAAGCGGGTCGACAGCATGAGCATGGCGTGGGGTCTGGAGGTGCGCACGCCCTTCCTCGACCAGGACCTGGTCACCCTGGCCGCGCACTGCCCACCGGAGCTCAAGGTCGCCCAGGGCGGCAAGGGCGTGCTCAAGGAGGTCGCCCGGGAGGTGCTGCCCGCCGAGGTGGTCGACCGGCCCAAGGGCTACTTCCCGGTGCCGGCGCTGCGCAACGTGGACGGCCCGGTGCGCGAGCTGGTCGCCGAGGCGTTGCAGGCGCCGGCCGCGCGTGAGCGAGGGCTGTTCCGCCCCGAGTACGTGGCACACCTGCTCGCCGAGCCGGACCGGGCGGAGGCGGCGGCCGGCAGCAACAAGCTGTGGCAGCTCGGCCTGCTGGAGTTGTGGCTGCAGACGCACGACATCCGCTGAAACGCGCCCGGTCAGACCGCCGCCGTGCGGGCGATCAGGTCGTCGACGACCGCGCGCAGGTCGCCGGCGTGCTCCAGCACCCGCCGCTGCCGGGTCGCGCCGGTGCCGTCGCGGCGCAGCCGGGCGAGCTGCGCCAAGACGTACCCGAGGTCGCCGTGGCGTAGCAGGGCCGGCGCGATCACCGCCATCAGCTCGTCGACGAGCGCCCAGGCGGGCCGGGCGCCACCGGCCCGCAGGTCGATCAGCTCACCGTCGAGTCCGTCGTGGGCGGCCCGCCAGTGCGCCGCCGCGACCAGACAGTCCCGGACGTTCGGGGCGGTCACCCCGGCGCGTACGTCGTCGGCGAGGGTCGCCACCAGGGACCGGACCAGCGCGGCGACGAGCACCGCGTCGTCCACCTCGGTGCACACGTCACCGACCCGCACCTCCACCGTCGGGTACGCCGACGACGGTCGGGCGTACCAGTAGACCATCGCCGCGTCGAGCATGATGCCGGCGGCGATCAGCTCGTCGACGGTGCGGTCGTAGTCGGCGGCGGAGTCGAAGTACGGCGTCGGTCCGATGCTCGGCCAGCGCTCCAACTGCATGGACCGCCAACTGGCGTGCCCGGTGTCGTACCCGTCGTGCAGCGGCGAGTTGGTGGTGATCGCCTGCACCACCGGCAGCCACACCCGCAGGTGGTTGCAGACCTGCACGGCCAGCTCCCGGTCGGGCAGTCCGACGTGCACGTGGCAGCCGCACACCGCCGGGTCGTGCGCCACCGGCCCGTACCGGCGGGACATGGCGTGGTAGCGCGGCTCGTCCGGGACCGTCCGGTGCGGCTCGGCCAGCGGGGTGGCGCCGACCGCCACCAGTCGGGCCCCGGCCGCCGTGGCGGCCTCGGCGGCGGAGCGACGCAGGGACACCAGGTGTGCGCGCAGTTCGGTGAGGTCCGCGCAGACCGGGGTGACCATCTCCACCATGCTGTGCCGGAACTCCTGGCGGCTCTGGTCCCGGGCAGGACCGCGCAGCGCGGCGAGCACCTGGTCGGCGACCGGCAGGTTCCGGCCGCTGGCCGGGTCGAGCAGCAGGTACTCCTCCTCCACCCCGAGCGTGAGGGTGGACAGGTCGGGCGCGGTGTCGACGGCGGTCGGACGGTACGCCATGGCCCCTCCCCATCCCCTGCTGCGGCGGTGCCTCGGGTTCCCGAGCGCCCCTGCGGCAAACGCCCGTTCAGGGCGCCGCGAGGGCCGTCGCGCGCGCGGTGAGAAAGGCCCGTTCGGCCGCGTTGTCGGTCAGAGCGACGGCCGTCCGGTACGCCTCGACTGCCTCTGGCCGCCGGCCGAGCCGGGCCAGCAGGTCGGCCCGGACCACGTGGTGGACGTGGAAGGCGCCCAGGTCGTCGAGGCGATCCACCTCGGTCAGCGCCACCGCCGCACCGGACACCTCGGCGAGCGCCACGGCCCGGTTGAGCGCCACCACCGGGCTGGGGGCGACCACCGTGAGCTGGTCGTACAGCGCAAGGATCTGCGGCCAGTCGGTGTCGGCGGCGCGCCGCGCGACGCTGTGCACGGCGGCGATCGCGGCCTGGATCTGGTACGGGCCGGGCCGGTCGCGGCGCAGGCAGCGGCGCACCAGCGCCTGCCCCTCGGTGATCAGCTCGGCGTCCCAGCGGCCTCGGTCCTGTTCCGGCAACGGCACGAGGGCGCCGTCGGCGGTGGTCCGCGCGGCGCGACGGGACTCGGTGAGCAGCATCAGCGCGAGCAGGCCGACGGCCTCCGGCTCGTCCGGCATCAGCTCCACCAGCAGGCGGGTCAACCGGATCGCCTCGACGCACAGCTCGCTGCGGACCAGGTGCGGGCCGGCGCTTGCCGTGTACCCCTCGTTGAAGATCAGGTAGAGCACCGCGAGGACGCCGTGCAGCCGGTCGGGCAGGTCGGCGTCACGGGGCACCCGGTACGGGATTCCCGCGTTGCGGATCTTCGACTTGGCGCGGACCAGGCGCTGCGCCATCGTCGGCTCCGGCACCAGGAAGGCTCGGGAGATCTCGGCGGTGCTCAGGCCGCCGAGCAGCCGCAGGGTGAGGGCGACCCGGGCGGCCGGGGCGAGCGCCGGATGGCAGCAGGTGAAGATCAGCCGGAGCCGGTCGTCGCGCACCGGTCCCTCCTCGACGGGTTCGGCGGCGGCGAACAGCAGGGCCGCCTGGGCCTGCCGCTCGGGCCGGGACGCCTCGCGGCGCAGCCGGTCGATGGCCTGGTGGCGGGCGGTGGTGATGATCCAACCGGCCGGACTGGGCGGCGGGCCGGTGGTCGGCCACCGGGCCACCGCAACGGCGAAGGCGTCCTGGACGGCCTCCTCGGCAAGCTCGATGTCGCCGAGGAGGCGGACCAGGACGGCGACCGCCCGGCCGTACTCCGCGCGGAACACCGCCTCCACGTCGGACACGGTCAGTCGCCGGCCCCGCCCTGGAAGGGGCGCACCTCGATCGGGAGCGTGGTCGCCACCGCGTAACGGCGACCCCAGTCCAGGGCGGCGTCCAGGTCCGGCACGTCGATGATCGTGATGCCGCCCAGGTACTCCTTGCCCTCGACGAACGGCCCGTCGGTGATCAGCACCTCGCCGTCACGGGCGCGCAGCACGGTGGCGGTCTCCGGCCCGTGCAGGCCCTGCCCGAAGACCCACGACCCGGTGGACGCCAACTCGTCGCGCAGCTCGCCGAGCTGGCGCATCACTCCGGCCAGGAACTCCGGCTCCGGCGGCAGCTCACCCTGTGGTTGGTGGAGGCTGAGCAGGTACAACGTCATGGTTCCTCCTCGCGCGCGGCCGGTCTCGCACCGACCTCTCATCCTCCATACGATCGGCCACCGCCCCGATCGACAGGTCGGCACGATGTTTCGCGGCGGCCGATCCGGCGCCCCCAGCGCGGCCACCCACCGCAGCCGTCGCGGTCGACGCCGGTTGTCATGCATGCGACGGTTGTGGGTAGACCCCGGTGTGGTCGACGGCTTGCGGGTGGTCGTGGTGGGTGCCGGTTTCTCCGGTCTCGCGGCCGCGCTGGCGCTGGACCGTGCCGGCGCCCAGGTGCGGGTGCTGGAGGCCCGCGACCGGGTGGGCGGTCGGGTGCTGACCCGGTGGCTGCCCGAGCTCACGCAGCTCGACCTGGGTGCGCAGTGGGTCGGCCCGACCCAGGACCGGATGTACGAGTTGCTCGCCGAGCACGGGCTGGCCACCTTCGCCTCGGCGTCGGCCGGCGCGCCCACGCTGCTCTGGGCCGGTCAGCGCCGCGCCGAGCCGCCGGCGCAGGTCGGCCGGATCCTCGGCCTGCTCGACGAGTACGCCGCACGGCTGGACCCGGCCGCGCCCTGGACCGCGCCGGAGGCCGCGCGGTGGGACCGGACGACCCTCGGCGGGTGGCTCGCCACCACGGCCGGAGACGACGACACCGCCGACTACCTGGGGAGGCTGCTCGCCGGTGGGCTGCTCGCCACCGGCGCGGACGAGCTGTCCCTGTTGCACCTGCTGTTCTACCTGCGCAGCGCCGGCGGGACCGGTCCGCTGTTGGGGATGGCCGGCGGGGCGCAGCAGGACCGCATCGTCGGCGGGCCGTCGGCGCTGGCCGAGCGGATGGCCACCGCCCTGCCACCGGGCGCGCTGACGCTTGCCGCGCCGGTGCGGGCCATCGAACAGAGCGTCGACGGCGCGAGCGCGTGGACCGACACCGGGCGCGTCGACGGTGACGCCGTGGTGGTCGCGCTGGCCCCGGCACTGGCCGGCCGGATCCGGTACGACCCGCCGCTGCCCCCGTTACGGGACGGGCTGACCCAACGGATGCCGATGGGTTCGGCGCTGAAGGTGCATGCCGTCTACCCGGAGCCGTTCTGGCGTGCCGACGGGAGTTCCGGGGTGTCCACAAGCAACGCCGGTCCGCTCACCGAGACCGTCGACAACTCCACCCCGACCTCGCCGCTCGGGGTGCTGACCGGGTTCAGCTACTCCACCGACGCGGCCACGCTGCGCGGCATGTCCCCCGCGCGACGTCGGCGATGCCTGCTGGAGGCGTTCGCCGGCGTGGTCGGGCCGCGCGCCGAAGACCCGGTGGACCTCATCGAGTACGACTGGTCGGCCCAGGAGTGGACCCGGGGCTGC
>NZ_JBSGIV010000100.1:0-17172 GCF_053605225.1 Micromonospora sp. NPDC003944 | reverse complement strand
AGCAGCCGCACCCCGTCCGGCAGCGGCACCCGGGCCAGCAGGTCGGTGAGCGCCACCGCTCGCGCGAGCCCACCCGACCGGCCGTTGCGAGGTCAGCAGTTGCGGAGTTCGGGCGACTGGTTGAGCAGTTGGCCACGGGTCGACACGAAGCGGCGGTAGCGCTCACCGTCGACGGCCGACGGGCGGAACGCGGCGACGCGGTGGCAGTTCTGGAAGGCCAGGCGTACGCCGAAGTGCCGTTCCAGGCCGGCGCGGATGGCGTCGCTCGCCAGCGCGCGGAGCAGTTGACCGCGGTCGGCGTCGGTGGGCGGCGGGACGACGTTGTCGGCCAGTTCGGCGTCGCCGGCCTCCAGTTCGGCGACGACCTGGCTGACCGTGGCCCAGGCGTACGGCAGGGAGTCGCGGACGCAGGCGATGAACGCCTCGTCGTCGACGGGGCCGCGTTCGGCGGCGTCCAGCAGGGCGGGCGAGACGGTGAGCGACATGGTTCTCCTTCGCAGAAGCCAATGGTTACCGTTTTCAATAACGGCGTCGACTGAGGAGACCACGTCTGTCGGAGCACGTCAACGATGTCCCGCGCGCCACGCCGCGACCCACAGGCTCCGGCGCCCGTGACGGTGCCGGCAATGCGCCACGGGACAGCCGCACCGCGCGACAGCCGCCCCGCGCGACAGCCGCACGCGCCACGCGACAGCCGCCCCGCGCGACAGCCGCCCCTCGCGCGGCGGAACAGCGCCCACGCGCGCAGCGGAACAGCGCCCACGCGCGCGGCGGAACAGCGCCCACGCGCGCAGCGGAACAGCGCCCACGCGCGCAGCGGAACAGCGCCCCGCGCAGAGCACGTGGGAAGACCCCGCCCGAAGGCATCCGGAAAGAGCGCGTGCCGGGGCGAGCCGCGGGGGGCGTCAGGGCCTGCGGGGGTGGCCCTTGAGGTGCCGGCCCAGCTCGCGGGCGATCTCCCGGTTGGCGTCGCGCTCGGCAAGCGTCTGCCGCTTGTCGTAGGAGCGCTTGCCCTTGGCCAGGGCCAGCTCGACCTTGGCGAAGCCGTTCTCGAAGTACATCGACAGCGGGACGAGGGTCACCCCGCCCTCGCGGACCTTGTCCAGGATCCGGTCGATCTCGGCCCGGTGCAGCAGCAGCTTGCGGTTGCGGCGGGGGGCGTGGTTGGTCCACGTGCCGTAGGTGTACTCGGCGATGTGCAGGCCGTACAGCACGATCTCGCCGTCGCGCTCGTGGGCGAACGCGTCCACCAGCGAGGCCCGCCCCTCGCGCAGCGACTTCACCTCGGTGCCGACCAGCACGATGCCCGCCTCGTACGTACGCAGCACGGTGTACTCGTGTCGGGCCTTCTTGTTCGAGGCGATCAACCGGCGCGCGGGCGGCTTGGACGGGGTCACCACGCGACGATATCCGGCCACCCGCACGGTCGCACCGACCGGCTCAGGTGCGTGCTGGGCGCAGTCGCCGGGTCAGATCCCGTACCGCGTCCGCGAACGCCTCCTGCGACTCGCACGGCCAGTGTCCCAGGATGGGCGGGGGAACGCTGTCGCTCGGTGGCGGCACCACGTCCTGCGGGTCGGTCAGCCGGCGGTCCACCGTCGCCACCGGCCCGGTCAGCGTCTCGGTCTCCCCGGGGCGGTGCGAGGCGAAGATCCAGCCGCCGATGGGGTCGGTGTCGCGCCACAGGTTGATCCAGCGCCAGCCGATCCGTTCGCCGATCTCCCGCAGCGCCGGTTCGTCGGCGTACGCCGGGAACAGGCGGGAGTACAGCCGACCCAGCGGCGACCCGTAGGTCAGCAGCGCGACCCGGTCGGTGATCCGGGAGGGCAGTTGCAGGACCGTGGCGGCGAGCAGCACCGAGCCGTGGCTGTGCCCGGCCAGTAGGACAGCCTGCCCCTGCTCCACCAGGTAGGTGATGCGCTTGGCCAGCTCCGGCACGGCCCGCTCGGCGTAGCAGGGCGGCGCGAACGGGTGTGCCGCCCGGGGCCAGAAGGTGCCGAGATCCCACAGCACCCCCACGTAGCGACGGAACTGCGCGGTCCGGTACGCGAAGATGCCGCCCACCACGAGGCCGAGCAGGATCCCGGCGATCACGTAGCTACCCGACCCGATCAGGAAGTTGACCATGCTCTCCGGCACGCCGACGTAGCGCTGCGCCACGTCGCCCGGCAGGAGCTGGAGCAGGCCGAGCACGCTTGTGGCCAGGCCGAGCGCCGCCAGGCCGGCGTACACCACGAAGAGCGGTTCCAGCCGTTCGGTGAAGCGGGCCCGGGCCACCGCCTGCTCGACCCGCCGCAGCCGGTCCGCCGCCTGCGGCGGCGCGTGCGGGAAGTCGGCGGCGACGATTGCCCGCGCGGCCCGCCGCCGCCCGCGCCGGGTCACCCTGGTGGCCACGGCGGCCACCAGCAGCGCGGTCACCACCGCCAGGAAAAACCCGAAGATCGCCCATTTGTACGCCAGCGGCGGGCTGGTCTCCAGGCTGTCCGCTGTCGTCCCGTCGCGGTCGAGCAGGTCCGCCACCCGGTAGACCAGCTCGGCGGAGAATGCCACGGCGAGCCCGGCCGAGATCGTCAGGAAGACCGGCGCCCCCAGCGCACGCAGCGGCGCACCGTGCTGTCCGCCACCGCGCCGCGCGATCACCAGCGCGGCGAGAGCGACCACCAGCACGGTCTGGCTGACGAAGAGCCAGGCAACGATCGCGCTGTAACCGGGCAACGCACCACCTTTCGGCCATGGCGCAGGACTGATGACGACGTGCACGATCACCAGCATCGTCAGGCCGCAGGAGATCGTGCGCAGCCCGCGGAAGACGCCGTCCACCCGGGGCGCCCGGTCGGTGCGGTCGACGCTCGGCACCACGGTGACCAGGACCAGGCAGCTCAGCAACACCGCCCCGGTGGCGATCAACAGTGTCACCATCACCCACGAGGCGTGCTGGCTGGCTCGCGCGGCCAGCAGGCTGCCGCTCAGCGTGGCGAACGCCGCCGCGACGTGCACCGAGCGCAGCCGACCCACGAGCGGCTCGCCGTCCCACTGGCCGACGGCACTCAGCTGGTGTTTCGAGGTCGGCGTCGCCGGAGACCGGAACGCGTCGAACGAGTGACTGGGGCGGGCACCGAGCCACCAGACGAGCCCGATGGCGGCGACCGGCACGAGCGCCAGCACACCGAGGCGCAGCCCGGGGGGACGCCCGCCGAGCCAGGACAGCCAGCTCCGGCCGGCCAGGCACGACGGGGTGTCCATGCAGCGCCAGGCGATCAGGTCCAGCGCCACCCCGACGATGGAGAGCACGTAGAGCGCGGTGAGAGTGAGGGCGAGCACCCGGCACAGTGCCATGAAACCGCGGGCCGACACGGGCTCCGCCGGGCGCATCCAGAGCGCCACGTTGCAGAGCATGAACGGCAGCAGGAAGACAAGCGACAGCGTCCGTACCGCCGTGCCGGACGGCAGGTCACTCCAGCGGTACGCCTCGAGCGTCACCCCGTCCGTGCCGGTGGAGTCCGGGTAGCCGGGACGCGGTCGGTAGAACCCTCCGCTGCGGTCGCCGGCGACCTGGTGCACGTTCGGCCGGTCCAACACCTGGTCCGCCCCCGCGCCGGAGACACCGTGCACCCGCAGCTCCACGATCCCGCCCGACGCCGGCGGTCCGGTCGGTGTCGCGTCCGCCATGGGCCCCCCGAGGTGTGCGCGGCGACCGGGCGGGTCGTCGATGTCCGGCGCCCGCGCGGCCCCTCGGCTTACCCGCCTGCGCGACGGTCACGCGTCCGCCGGGCCCTGGCGATGGTGCGGTCGACCCTCGACAGGTGATTTCATGGCGCCATGGCGAACCCGGTGATCCTGACCGTCGACGACGACCCCGTGGTGTCCCGGGCGGTGGCCCGCGACATCCGGCGCCGCTACGGCGACCGCTACCGGGTGCTGCGGGCGTCCTCCGGGCCGGAGGCCCTGGAGGCGCTGCGGGAGGTCAAGTTGCGCGGCGAACAGGTGGCTCTGCTGCTTGCCGACCACCGGATGCCGGAGATGACCGGCGTCGAGTTCCTCGAGGCGGCCATGGACATCTTCCCGGCCGCCCGTCGGGTGCTGCTCACCGCGTACGCGGACACCGACGCCGCGATCGAGGCCATCAACGTGGTCGACCTGGACCACTACCTGCTCAAGCCCTGGCACCCGCCGGAGGAGAAGCTGTACCCGGTGGTCGACGGGCTGCTGGAGGCGTGGGCGGCCACCCCGGACGCGGCGAGCGCCGAGATCCGGGTCGTCGGGCACCGCTGGTCGGCGCCGTCGTTCAAGGTCCGTGACTTCCTGGCCCGCAACCTGGTGCCGTACCGGTGGCTGTTGTCCGACGACCCGGAGGGTGTCCGGTTGCTCGACGCGGCCGGGGCCACCGAGGCGGACGTACCCCTCGTGGTGACGCCGGAGGGCAAGGCGCTCATCGCCCCGAGCGAGGCCGAGTTGGCGGCGCTGGCCGGGTTGACGGTGGTGCCGGCGTGCGACTTCTACGACCTGGTGGTGATCGGCGGTGGCCCGGCCGGTCTCGGTTCGGCGGTGTACGGCGCGTCCGAGGGGCTGCGCACCGTGCTCGTGGAGCGACGGGCGACCGGCGGTCAGGCCGGGCAGAGCAGCCGGATCGAGAACTACCTGGGCTTCCCGGACGGTGTCTCCGGCGCGCAGTTGACCGATCGGGCCCGGCGGCAGGCGGTCAAGTTCGGCGCCGAGCTGCTCAGCGCGCGGGAGGTGGTGGGGCTCAGCGAGGCCGGCGGCGCCCGGCTGCTGCGCTTCGGCGACGGCACCGAGATCGCCGCGCACACCGTGGTGCTGGCCACCGGTGTGTCGTACCGGGTGCTCGACGCACCGGGGCTCGCCGACTTCACCGGGCGGGGGGTGTTCTACGGCGCCGCCGCGACCGAGGCGCCGAGCTGCGTCGAGCAGGACGTCTACATCGTCGGCGGGGCCAACTCCGCCGGCCAGGCGGCGGTCCACTTCTCCCGGTACGCGTCGAGGGTGCACCTGCTCATCCGTGGCGCGGACCTGACCGCCTCGATGTCGCGGTACCTGATCGACCAGCTGGAACGGATCGACCGGATCACCGTGCACCCGCACACCGCCGTGGTCGGCGGGGCGGGGGAGGACCACCTGGAACGGCTCACCCTCTGTGACACCCGTACCGGGGAGGCCCGCTCGGTCGACGCCTCCTGGCTGTTCATCTTCATCGGCGCGGAGCCCCGCACCGACTGGCTGGACGGGGTGCTGGTCCGCGATGGGCGTGGTTTCATCGTGACCGGTCCGGACCTGCTCGCCGGAGGTCGGCGGCCGGCCGGCTGGTCGCTGTCGCGCGACCCGTACCACCTGGAGACCAGCGTGCCGGGCGTGTTCGCCGCCGGCGACGTGCGGGCCGAGTCGGTCAAGCGGGTCGCCTCGGCCGTCGGCGAGGGTGCCATGGCCGTCTCGCTCGTGCACCGTTACCTGGAGGCGCAATGACCGCTCCGTCCGACCGGCTGACACCGGCGCAGTTGCGTACCCTGTTCCTGTTCGAGGCGCTCGACGACGGGCAGCTCGACTGGCTGGCCGAGCACGGTCGCGTCGAGCAGCGCACCGGGGGCACCCTCGTGTACGGCGAGGGCGAGCCCGCGACCTGCTTCTTCGTGCTGGTGCGCGGGGCGGTGGCGTTGAGTCGCCTGGTGCGCGGCGACGACGTCGAGGTCAGCCGGACCGAGCAGCGCGGGGTGTACGGCGGGGCCACTCAGGCGTACCTCGGTGACCAGGTCGAGCAGATCTACCGCAACAGTCTGCGGGCGGTGACCGACGCGGAGTTCTTCGTGCTGCCGGCGGAGGATTTCGCGTACGCCCTGCGGTCCTGGTTTCCGATGCCCATGCACCTGTTGGAGGGGCTGTTCTTCGGTATGCGGGACAGCCAGGCCATCGTCGGCGAGCGGGAGCGACTGCTGGCCCTCGGTTCGCTCTCGGCCGGGTTGACCCACGAGCTGAACAACCCGGCCGCGGCGGCGGTGCGGGCCACGTCGGTGCTGCGGGACCGGGTCGCCGGAATGCGGCACAAGCTCGCCATGATCGCCGACGGGCGGCTCGACGGCAGTGCCCTGCACGGCCTTGTCGCGTTGCAGGAGGAGGCGGTCGCCCGGGTGGCCACCGCGCCGACGTTGACGCCGATGGCCACCGCCGACGCCGAGGACGCCCTCGCCGACTGGCTGGAGGAGCACGGGGTCGGCGGGGCCTGGGACCTGGCGCCGATCCTTGTCGGCGGCGGGCTCGACGCGGCCTGGTTGGCGCAGGTGAAGGCCGCGGTCGGGGCCGCGGACCTGGAGGCGGCGGTGCGCTGGCTCACCTACACCGTCGACACCGAACTGTTGATGCGCGAGATCGGGGACGCCGTGACCCGGGTGTCCGGGCTCGTGGACGCCGCCAAGCAGTACTCGCAACTGGATCGGGCGCCGCACCGGGTGGTGGACGTGCACGACCTGCTCGACGCCACGTTGGTGATGTTCAAGGGCAAGATCCCCGCCGAGGTCAAGCTGGTCCGCGAGTACGACCGGGGCCTGCCGCCGGTGCCGGCGTACGCCGCCGAGCTGAACCAGGTGTGGACCAACCTGATCGACAACGCGTTGGGCGCGATGGGGGAGAAGGGCGTGCTCACCGTCCGCACCTGCCTCGCCGGCGACCTGCTGGCGGTGGAGGTCACCGACACCGGGCCCGGCATCCCGCCGGAGGTCCGGCCGCGCATCTTCGAGCCGTTCTTCACCACGAAGCCGGTCGGCGCGGGCACCGGCCTGGGGCTGGACATCTCGTACCGGATCGTGGTGCACAAACACCACGGCGACATCCGGGTGGAGACCGAGCCGGGGCGAACCACGTTCCGGGTCCTGCTGCCGGTCACCGAGGGTCCACCGGACGGGTCACGCGACGCGCCGACTACCTAGAGACAGCGGTAGGTTGCGGGCAGTAGTCTCGGGCGGCGTTCGTGATCCCGCCCCCGAGGAGGGTCCGTGGAGTCGATGGCCCGCCAGCGCGCCGCCGCCGAGGACGACGACCAGCCGATCGACCCACCGACCGACCCGCCCGGCGGCAGCTCGATGCTGCCGGAGCTGGAGGACGCCGCCTGGATGCACCACGCGAGCGCGTTCGCGCACACCGGCTTCTGGGCGGTGGCCCGGCGGCTGCCCCGGTTGGTTCGCGAGGCGGTGGCGTTGGCCTGGGCCACCAACCGGATGGACACTCTCGCCTCCATCGGCCTGAACGTCGCCGCCGGGGTGATGACCACCTTCGGCCTGCTCGCCACCACCTCCGTACTGCGGGAGCTGTTCGCCGCCGGGCCCACCCCGGACCGGGTGCGTTCGGCGCTGCCGGCGCTGATCGTGGCCGCGGCGGCGGTCTCGGCGCGCGGCGGCCTCACCATCGCGGCCGGTTGGGCCCAGGCCCGGCTGACCCCGCAGATCAACTACCAGGTGGAGCTGCGGCTGTTCGAGGCCACCACAGCCGTCGACCTGGCGGCGTTCGACGACGCCGGGTTCGCCGAGGAGATGGACCGGGTCCGCGACCGGGGAATGGGGGAGGCGGCGTGGATCGTCGACCACACCGTCAACCTGGTCACCGGCGTGGTCGGCATGCTCGCCACCGCCGTGGCGGTGACAGTCATCCAGCCGCTGCTGCTGCCCTGCCTGTTGCTCGCCGCGGTGCCCCAGGCGATCACCGCGGTGCGGATGGCTCGCCGGGAGTACCTGGCGATGCTGGCCCGGATCACCCGCCGACGGCGGATGTGGATGCTCGCCCACCTGATGGCCAACCGGCACACCGCCGCCGAGGTACGTGCCTACCAGATGCGCGACTTTCTGCTCGCCGAGTACCGCGGCGTGATGGCCGTCGAGACCGGCGCGCAGCTGCGGCTGGTCCGCTCACAGACGGGCACCCGGGTAGCCGGCGCCACAGTGGCAGGGCTTGCCACCTTCGGGGTGTACGCCGTGCTCGGCGGCCTGCTGCTGACCGGGATGGTCGCCCTCGCCGCTGCGGCGACCGCCCTGCTCGCCCTGCAGTCCGCGCGGACCAGCCTGGGCGTGGCGGTCGTCGCCACGAACTCGCTGTACGAGGACGCCCTCTACTACCAGGACTACCGGGACTTCCTGACCCGCGCCCACTCCCGCGTGCCGAGCGGCGGTGACCGGGTCGCCGACGCCGTCGACGTGATCGACGTGGACGAGGTGAGTCTGAGCTACCCGGACACCGACGCGCCGGCGGTGGACCGGGTCAGTCTGACCATCCGCCGGGGCGAGGTGATCGCACTCGTCGGTGAGAACGGCTCCGGCAAGACCACACTGGCCAAACTGATCGCCGGGCTCTACACCCCCACCGGTGGGGTCATCCGCTGGGACGGCGTCGACACCGCCGAACTGGACCCGCGCGCCCTCGGCGCCCAGGTGGCCGTGATGACCCAGGAGTGGTGGAAGTTCCCGTTCACCGCTGGGCAGAACATCCGGGTCGGGCGGCACGACCGTGCCCCCGACCGCTCCGGCCCCACGGTGCAGGAGGCGGCTCGCGCGGTCGCCGCACACGACATGATCGTTGGCTTGCCGCACAGCTACGACACCCTGCTCGACCGGGAGTTCAAGGACGGCCACGAGCTGTCCGGCGGGCAGTGGCAACGGCTGGTCGCCGCCCGGGGCCTCTACCGCGACGCGGCCCTGCTGATCTGTGACGAGCCCTCGGCGGCCCTGGACGCCCGAGCCGAACACGCCCTGTTCCAGCACCTGCGCCGCCACCCCGACCGGGCGGTCGTCCTGATCACCCACCGGCTGGCCAACGTCCGGCACGCGGACCGCATCTTCGTGCTGGAGCGGGGCCGCCTCGTCCAGCAGGGCAGCCACGACGAGCTGATGGCGGCCGGCGGCCTCTATCGGGAGCTGTTCGACCTCCAGGCCAGCGGCTACCTGGCCGGCGCCGACGAAGCCCGCTGACCAGAAGCGCCCCTCCCGCGCTGATCTTGCGGTCTCGTTGATCATGGAGTTGCGGTGCCTGGTTTGGCATGATTCGAGCACTTTGCCACCCACCACAACTCCATGATCGACGGGCCGGTGCGGGGTGGCCTTGACTGGTTGCTGGGGCTCAGCAGAGGGCTCTCGCGATTCTGCGCCGTTGAGCCAGGAGGTCGGTGGTCAGGCGGTGAGGAGGTCGGCGAGTACCTGGGTGTGGGTGGAGAATGCCAGCTCGACCGGGTCGGTGAGCACCAGCCACTCGGTCGCCTCCTCGGTCGGCGCCGACGGGGGCAGGTCCTCGGCCGCCCGCTCGGGCAGCACCCCGAAGACCATCATCGTGCCGCCCGCCGGTGCGCCGTGCACCGCGAACAGGCGGGCGTCCTCGGCAGCGGCGACCAGGCCGGTCTCCTCCCGCAGCTCGCGGACGAGTGCGTCGGACCACTCCTCGCCGTACTCGATGAAACCGCCGGGCAGCGCGAGCTGGCCGCGGGCCGGCTCGATGTCCCGGCGGACCACCACCACGCCCAGGCCCTCGGCCGTGCGGACCGGTAGCAGCGCGACCGCCACCGGCAGCGGGTTACGCCAGACGGTCTCGCCGCAGGCCGCGCAGACCCGCGGCCATCCGGCGGCCGCCGGGTAGGCGGCACCGCAGTAGGAGCAGTGCGAGTACGGCGTGCCGGTCATGCCGCAGCACGTTACTCCGACCGATCCGCACTCACGGAGCGCCCGTGTAGAAGGCGGTGGTGCGTTCGGCGGCGGCCTTCGCCTCGTCGGCGTCGGTGCCGGCGGCGATGCTCGCCTCACCCCACAGGTGACTGCTCAGCTCCATGGCCCGTCGACCCTCGGCGGAGGTGGTCCACTCGGCGGCCTGCTCCGGGGTGATCCCGCTGCCGTCGCCGGCCAGGTGCGAGGCGAGGCCGAGCAGCCCGAGGTCCCAGCCGACGCCGACCGCGCCCGGCCCGAACTGGGCCCACCGCTCCTGGTCGACGTGCGCGATGTGGTCCAGGTCGAGGCGGGCACGCTCGTCGCCGACCGGGGTGAGGCGCACCTCGATCCAGCTCACCTCGTCGCCGTACTCCCAGGTGGCGGTGAAGCGGTGCGGCGGCTCGCAGCTCTCGATGGTGCCGTGGGCGTTGCCCTGGAGCTGGTAGGCGCCGCCCAGCCGGAGGTCGCCGGAGATCGGCAGGAACCAGCGGGGGATGCGGTCGGCGCTGGTGCAGGCGTCCCACAGGTCCTCGACCGTCGCCTGGTAGGTCTGGCTGATCGTGGTGACCCGCGCCTCGCCGGCTTCCAGGGTGCGGCTGCCGACCGTCCGCTGGACGGCGTTGATCTGCTCGGTGGCGTCGAACATCAGGTGTTCCTCTCGTCGGGTGGGTCGGCGGGCCCGCGTAGCCGACGCTCACGTCGGCCCCGGGCCAGCTCGGTGGCGAGTGCCGCCAGGGGTGGGGTCCAGAACCGGCGGAAGTGCTCCAGCCAGCCGTCGACCTCGCGCAGCGGGCGTGGGTCGACCGCGTAGAGCCGCCGGGTGCCGTCCGGGCGCACGGTGGCGAAGCCGTTGTCGCGTAACACCTTGAGGTGCTGGGACACGGCGGGCTGGGAGATGCCGAACTCCTCGCGGATGACCGTGCTGACCGCGCCGGCGGTCTGCTCGCTACCGGCGAGCAGCTCCAGGATGCGGCGCCGGACCGGATCGCCCAGCACGTCGAAGGCGTGCACGACGACAGTTGTATCACCGACGGCTTATTTAAGCCAACTCTGATAATCCGACGAGCTTGTCCAGCCGGATCGGCAGCTCCCGGATCCGTACGCCTGTCGCGTGGTGCACCGCGTTGGCGACGGCGGCCGCAGCGCCGACGATGCCGATCTCGCCGATGCCCTTCACCCCGGCCGGGTTCAGTTCGTCGTCCCGCTCGTCCAGCCAGTACGCCTCGATGGACTCCACGTCCGCGCAGCCGGTGATGTGGTAGGTGGCCAGGTCGTGGTTGACCCAGTCGCCGTACCGCTCGTCGAGCAGGCCCTCCTCGTGCAGCGCCATCGACAGCCCCATCGTCATGCCGCCGATGAGCTGGCTGCGCGCCGTCGTCGGGTTCACCACCCGGCCCGCCGCGAACACGCCGAGCATCCGGTTGAGCCGCACCTCGCCGGTGTCCGCGTCGACCCGCACCTCGACGAACTGCGCCCCGTACGCGTACCGCGGCAGCGCGGGCTGCTCGCCCACCTCCTCGGTGGTGTCCGCCTCGGCGGTCACCTCACCTGCCGGCGGCGCGCCGTCGCGCAGCTTCTCGCGCAGCGCCTGCGCGGCGCGGACCACCGCCCAGCTCCAGCTGGCGGTCCCCATCGAGCCGCCGGCCAACGACGCGGTCGGCAGCTCGCTGTCCCCGATGCGGATCTCCACCCGCTCCGGCGGCACCCCGAGGGCGTCGGCGGCCACCTGCCAGATCGCCGTCCGGGCGCCGGTGCCGATGTCGGTGGCGTTGATCTGGACCAGGAAGCTTCCGTCGGGCCGGGCGGTGGCCGTCGCCGACGATGGCCGCGCCCGGGCCGGGTAGCTCGACCCCGCCACTCCCGTCCCGACCAGCCAACGCCCGTCGCGCCGGGACCGGGGTGACGGATCACGACCGGCCCAGCCGAACCGTTCTGCACCCTCGCGCAGGCAGGCCACGAGGTTGCGGCTGGTGAACGGAAGCCCCTGGTCGGGGTCGACAGAGGTGTCGTTGCGGATGCGCAGTTGCACCGGATCGATGCCGACGGCGATGGCCAGCTCGTCAAGTGCGGATTCCAGGGCGTACGCGCCGGGGCACTCGCCCGGGGCGCGCATCCAGAACGGCGTGGGCACGTCGAGGCGGACCAGCCGGTGCGTGGTGCGGCGGTGCGGTGCGGCGTACATGCTGCGGGTGTAGACGGCGGTCTGCTCGGCGAACTCCCGGACGGTGGAGGTCTGGCTGACCGCGTCGTGGCAGATCGCGGTGAGCCGGCCGTCGGTGTCGGCGGCGAGGCGGACCCGCTGGATGGTGGGGGTGCGGTAACCGACCGGCCCGAACAGTTGCTGACGGGTCAGCGCCAGCTTGACCGGGCGGTCCACGTGCCGGGCGGCGAGGGCGGCCAGCACCACCGACGCCTTGGCGTACCCCTTGCTGCCGAAGCCGCCACCGACGTGCTCGGCGACGACCCGGATCGACTCCGGCGGCAACTCGAACAGCTCGGCGAGGGTGGCGCGCACCGGCGTGGCGCCCTGGGTGGAGTCGTGCACCAGCAGGTGCCCGTCGTGCCACTGCGCGGTGGTGGCGTGCGGCTCCATCGGGTTGTTGTGGTACGCCGGTGTCCGGTACGTGGCGTCGACCCGCACCGGGGCGGCCGCGTACCCGGCGTCGAAGTCGCCCTCGGCGGTGTCCGTCGGGTAGTTGGGGTTGACGTGGTCGGGCTTGTACAGGCCGGGATGGTCGTCGGTGAGCACGGTGCTGTGCGGGCCGGTGTCGTAGTCGATCCGCACCAGGCGGGCGCCCTCGCGGGCCGCCTCCAGGCTGGTGGCCACCACCACGGCGACGTACTGCCCCCGGTAGTGCACCGCCGGGTCCTGCAACAGCCGCAGCTCCGGCTGCGGGCCGGGCGCCATCCGGGGCGCGTTGCCGTGGTGCACCACGGTCAGCACGCCGGGTGACGCCAGCGCCTCCGTCGTGTCGATCCGGGTGATCCGCCCCCGCACCACCGCCGATGGCACCGCCCAGCCGTAGGTGACCCCGTCCACCGGGTACTCCACCGCGTAGCGGGCCGTGCCGGTGACCTTCGCCGGGCCCTCCAACCGGGGGTACGCCCGTCCGACCGCCCCGGTGCTCACGACGACGCCAGGTCGGTGAGCGCCCGCACGGTGATGGCCCGGGTCAGGGGCAGTTTGAAGCCGTTGTGCCGCAGCGGGCGTGCGTCGGCCAGCTCCGCGTCGGCGGCCCGCGCGGCCAGCTCGGGGCTGAACCGTTGGCCGCGCAGGTGTTCCTCGGCCCGGTACGCCCGCCACGGCCGGTGCGCCACCGCCCCGTACGCCAACCGCACGTCCCGGACGGTGTCCCCGTCGAGGTCCAGCACCGCCGCCACCGAGCCGGCGGCGAAGGCGAACGAGGCCCGGTCGCGCACCTTGAGGTACGTCGAGCGGCGCGCGGCCGGCAGTGGCGGCAGCCGGACGGCGGTGATCAACGTGCCCCGGGCGAGGGTGGTCTCCCGTTCCGGGTGGGTGCCGGGGGAGCGGTAGAGGTCGGCGATCGGGATGTCGCGCGGGCCGTCCGCCTCGTGCACCTGCACCACGGTGTCCAGGGCGGCCAGTGCGACGGCCAGGTCGGACGGGTGGGTGGCGACGCACTGCTCGGACCAGTCCAGCACCGCCAGGTCGCGGTTCTGGCCGTGCAGGGCGGCGCAACCGCTGCCTGGGTCCCGCTTGTTGCAGGCCTTGCCGGTGTCCTGAAAGTAGACGCAGCGGGTGCGCTGCAACAGGTTGCCGCCGGTGGTGGCCATGTTGCGCAACTGTCCGGAGGCGGCGGCGAGCAGGGCTCGGGCCAGCACCGGGTAGTCGCGGCGCACCACCGGGTGCGCGGCGAGGTCGCTGTTGCGGACGGTCGCGCCGATCCGCAGGCCGCCGTCGGGCAGCTCCTCGACGGTGTCCAGCGGGAGTCGGGTCACGTCCACAAGCACGTCGGGGCGTTGCACCCCGAGCTTCATGAGGTCCACCAGGTTGGTTCCGCCGCCCAGGTAGGCGGCCTGCGGCTCGGCCGCCAGCACGGCGACCGCCTCGGCCACGTCGGCGGGCCGGTGGTAGCGGAAGGCCCTCACCGCGCCACCGCCGTCGCACCGGCGTTCGCCGTCTCGCGCACGGCCGCGACGATGTGCGGGTACGCCGCGCAGCGGCACAGGTTGCCGGCCATCCGCTCGCGGATCTCCGCGTCGGTCAGCTCGACGGGCGTGTTCAGGTCTCCGGTGACCGCGCTGGGCCACCCCCGGGCGACCTCGTCGAGCATCCCGCGGGCGGAGCAGATCTGCCCGGGGGTGCAGTAGCCGCACTGGAACGCGTCGTGCGCGACGAAGGCGGCCTGCAACGGGGACAGCTCGTCGGAACCGGCCAGCCCTTCGACCGTCACCACCGAACGGCCGTCCACGGTGACCGCGAAGACCAGGCAGCTCTTCACCCGGCGGCCGTCGAGCAGCACCGTGCAGGACCCGCACTGGCCGTGGTCGCAGCCCTTCTTGGCCCCGGTCAGGTCGAGGTGCTCGCGCAGCGTGTCGAGCAGGGTGGTGCGGTTGTCCAGGGTCACCTCGCGGGACGCGCCGTTGACCTCGACCGTCACCCGGGACGAGTGGCGCGTGTCGATCGTCGTCGCGTTCTCCGGTCCACCCTGCACCGGCCCAGACTAGCTTTGTCGGTATATCTCAGGGCGAATAACGCAAAGCCCTTCGTACGGGAGGTGACGACGCTGACCGCCGGACTGCTCCTTGCCGCCGGCGCCGGACGGCGGTACGGCCGGCCGAAGGCACTCGTCGAGCTGGACGGCGAGCCGCTGGTGCGGCGCGGGGTCCGGCTGCTCGCCGACGGTGGCTGCGTACCCGTGCACGTGGTGCTCGGCGCGGGCGCCGCCGAGCTGCCCGACCTGCCGGGCGCGGTGTCGGTCCGGCACGACCGCTGGGCCGACGGGCTGGGCTCGTCGCTGCTGCGGGGTTTGGCCTCGCTGCCGGCCGCCGTGCCGGCCGCCGTCGTGGTCCTCGTCGACCAGCCGCTGCTCAGCCCGGTCGCGGTGCGCCGCGTGCGCGCGGCGTACGCCGGCGGGGCCGCAGTCGCGGTCGCCACCTACGCCGGCCGCCGCAGACACCCGATCCTGCTGGCTCGCGAGACCTGGCCGCTGCTGGACGGGTACGCCGTCGGCGACCGGGGTGCCCGCGACCTGTTGCGCGACCGGCCGGACCTGGTCGTCGAGGTGCCGTGCGACGACGTCGGCTCCCCGGTCGACGTGGACACCCCGGCCGACCTGCTCCGGCTCCGGGTCACCGCCGCGCCGCCCCACCCGTCAACGGTGGACGAGCCACCGGGGTAGCCCCTGACTTGTCGCCGCGTGATAGGTGATCATCACGATGACGGCGATCAGGCCCAGCAGCGGGTTGACGAACCAGCCCAGCAGGCCGCCGAGCCCGTACAGCACCAGTCCGGTGATCGGTCGCAGCCGTTGCGCCCGCACGTACCCGGGGTCGACCCGGTTCTCCAGCAACGCCGGATGGCGGTGCAGGTAGCCGAAGAAGACCAGCCAGGGGGCCGACATCAACGCCGCGGACAGCGCGTACAGGGCGACCGCCGCGCGCTTGTCGTCGGTGTCGCCCTGGGTGAACGCGGACGCCAGCACCGCGGTGGGGAAAGGGATGATCACCGCGCCGAAGAGGATGCCGAGGTTGATCCAGCTCAGCGCCAGGGTGGTACGGCGGATCAGCCGCAGCAGCGCGTGGTGGTTGAGCCAGAGCACCCCGACGTAGACGAAGGACACCACGAAGGCGAGGTACGAGGGACCCTCGTCGAGCAGGCCGCTGAGCAGCTCGCCCTCGTGGTACTCCGGCACCCGCAGGTCGATGACGAGCAGCGTGATGACGATGGCGAAGACGCCGTCGCTGAAGGCCGTCATCCGGTCGGTGCCGGACACCCGCCTGGTGGGCTCAGGCTGCGCGACCTCGTCGGGTGCTGCGGACATTGCCGCAGGCTAGCCACTCGGCGCGGCGGCTCGTGGCGTTTCGTCCGACCGGAACACGAACGGCCGCCCAGGGTCACCCCCGGGCGGCCGTCCGCACTGGCCGCGTCTCAGGCCACCGGCGTGGCCGTGTCGGCGGCCCGCGCGGCCGCCTGGTGGGCGCGGATCACCTCGGCGTAGCGCAGACCGCTCGCCTTCATCGTCCGCTGCTGGGTGGTGTAGTCCACGTGCACCAACCCGAAGCGCTTGTCGTAGCCGTACGCCCACTCGAAGTTGTCGAGCAACGACCAGACGAAGTAGCCGTCCAGCGGCACGCCGCGGGCCACCGCCGACGCGCACGCCGCCAGGTGCTGCTCCAGGTGGTCGGTGCGTTCCTTGTCCTCCACCGTGCCGTCCGCGGTCACCTCGTCCGGCCAGGCCGAACCGCTCTCGGTGACGATGATCCGGCCCGGCCGGTACTCCTCGTGCACGTCGACAAGCAGCCGCTCCAGCCCCGCCGGGTACACCTCCCAGCCCATCGCGGTCTCCACCGAGCCGGGCACCGGCACCTGCTTCGCGAACGGCGCCGGACCTGTCGGATCGTCGACCACCAGCTGACGGAAGTAGTAGTTCACCCCGAGGAAGTCGGTGGGCGTGGCGATCACCGCCAGGTCGTCGCCGCGTACCGGCGGCTCGACGCCGTAGGTGGCGATCATGTCGGCGGGGTAGCCGCGCCCGTGGATCGGGTCCAGCCACCACCTGTTGACGTGCCCGTCCGCCCGGCGGGCCGCCGCGACGTCCTCCGGCCGGTCGGTGGCAGCCTCGATCGGGCTGAGGTTGACGACCAGACCCACCGAGGCGGGTCGGGCGGCGTTCGCGCGGATCGCCTGGGTGGCCAGGCCGTGCCCGAGCAACACGTGGTGCGAGGTGTGCACCGCGCGGGTCAGGTCCCGCTCGCCGGGGGCCATGTTGCCCTCCAGGTGCCCGATCCAGGACACGCAGAGCGGCTCGTTGACGGTGCACCAGTCGGCAACCCGGTCACCGAGGCGACCGGCGACCACCGCCGCGTAGTCGGCGAACGCCTCGGCGGTGGCGCGCTCCGGCCAACCGCCCCGGTCCTGGAGGGCCTGCGGCAGATCCCAGTGGTAGAGGGTGACGAACGGCCGGATCCCGTCGGCGAGCAGCGTGTCGACGAGCCGGTCGTAGAAGTCCAGCCCGGCGGGGTTGACCCGCCCGACGCCGTCGGGCATGACCCGGGGCCAGGCCACCGAGAAACGGTACGCGTCCACGCCGAGCCGGCGCAGCAGCGCCAGGTCCTCCGGCCACCGGTGGTAGTGGTCGCAGGCCACCGCGCCGGTGTCGCCGTTGTCGACCTTGCCGGGGGTGGCCGAGAAGGTGTCCCAGATGGACGGCGCCCGGGGGGGGGGGGGGGGGGGCCCCCCCCCCCGCCCCCCCCCCCCGGGCCCGCCCCCCAGCTCCTCTGGGTTGTGGTTGGTGATGTGGGGGTG
>NZ_JBSGIV010000099.1:0-17245 GCF_053605225.1 Micromonospora sp. NPDC003944 | reverse complement strand
GGCCGGGGTGTCTCACCCCGGCCGCACTCGATTCAAGGAGACCCCCGGTGCATTTCGATGAACTGATCGGTCATCTCGGCCAGCACACGGTCGATGGCCTGTCCAAGGGCGCCATCTACGCCCTGATCGCCCTTGGCTACACCCTCGTCTACGGCGTCCTTCGTCTGATCAACTTTGCGCACTCCGAGGTGTTCATGGTCGGTACCTTCTCGGTGCTGATCCTGTGGACGCAGCTCGGCGTGCAAAATAACCCGCCTGTCGGTCAGGCGATCCTGTTCCTGGTGCTCGGTCTGGTCGTCGCGGCGGCCGCGTCGGGCGGTACGGCTCTGGCACTCGAGCGCATCGCGTACCGGCCGTTGCGGCGGAAGAACGCCCCGCCGCTGATCTTCCTCATCACCGCGATCGGTCTGTCGCTGGTCTTCGTGGAACTCTTCGGGCAGGTGCTGCCGAAGCTGCTCGGCGGGGTGTTGCCGGAGGCGTTCGGCCGGCCCCGTCAGATCGTCGGCATGCCGACGATCATTCAGCAGGAGACGCTGTTCACCATCGGCAACACCGCGATCACGAACATCCAGCTGATCGTCTTCGTGGCGGCCGTGGCGATGATGGCGCTGTTGGACTGGTTCATCAACCGCACCCGGTACGGCCGGGGCGTGCGGGCGGTGGCCCAGAACCCGGAGACCGCCGCGCTGATGGGCGTCAACCAGGAGCGCGTGATCATGCTGATCTTCGTGCTCGGTGGCATCATGGCCGGCGCCGCCGCGCTGTTGTGGAGCATGCGGTTCGGCTTCACCCAGAACAGCATCGGCTTCGTGCTCGGCCTGAAGGCGTTCACCGCCGCGGTGCTCGGTGGCATCGGCAACCTGCGCGGCGCGTTGCTGGGCGGTCTCTTCCTCGGCATCGTCGAGGTCTACGGCGCCACGCTCTTCGCGTCCAACTGGGAGGACGTCATCGCCTTCGTGGTGCTGATCGTCGTGCTGATGTTCCGGCCCACCGGCCTGTTGGGTGAGTCGCTCGGGAGGGCCCGCGCATGATCGACAAGATTCGCTCCGCTGACCGCCGCCGGGTCGGCGTGCTGACCGCCATCGGCGACCGCTGGCGCGCGCTGACGAAGTGGCAGCAGGCCCTCGGGCTCGCCGCCTTCGTGGCGATCCTCTACTACCTGCCGTTGCTCGGCATTCCGGGCCTGACCTGGTTGCGTACCGACTCGATCGAGGGCGGTAACAACTGGGCGGGTGTGCTCTTCGTCTGCGCCATCTACGTGCTCGTCGCGATCGGCCTGAACGTGGTGGTCGGTCTCGCCGGCCTGCTCGACCTGGGTTACATCGGCTTCTTCGCCATCGGGGCGTACAGCGTGGCGCTGTTCGGTTCGGTGAACTCGCCGGTGGTGAAGTGGATCCAGCAGGAGTTCGACCTGCCGCCGACCTGGGCGGTGACCTGGGCGATCTGCCTGTTCATCGCGATCGTGCTGACGATGATCTCCGGGGTGTTGCTGGGCTGGCCGACGCTGCGGCTGCGCGGTGACTACCTGGCCATCGTGACGCTGGGCTTCGGCGAGATCATCCGGATCGTGGCCCGTAACGCCACCGGGCTGACCAACGGCCCGGTCGGTATCTCGGCCATCCCCGGCCCGGAGGGCGCGCCGTCGCCGGACAACAAGGTCTTCGGTCTCATCGACGCGAAGCCCTGGTACTGGTTGGCGATCACGTTCGTGCTCGTCATGGTGTTCCTGGTCCGTCGGCTGGAGCACAGCCGGGTCGGCCGGGCGTGGTTGGCCGTGCGGGAGGACGAGGACGCCGCAGCGGTGATGGGCGTCTACCCGTTCAAGTTCAAGCTCTGGGCGTTCGCCATCGGTGCGGCGCTCGGTGGCCTGTCGGGCTTCCTCTTCGGCAGCCGGAACGCGTTCATCGACCCGACCCAGTTCAACGCGAACCTGTCCATCCTGTTCGTGGCGATGGTGGTGGTCGGTGGCTCCGGCAACATGATCGGTGTCTCGCTCGGCGCGGTCCTGCTGGCGTACCTGCCTGAGCGGTTCCGCGACTTCGCCGACTACCGGTGGTTGGTCTTCGGTCTGGCCATGGTGTTGGTGATGATCCTGCGTCCGCAGGGCCTGGTCCCGAGCCGGCGGCGTGCCCGCGAGTTGAAGGACCGCGCGGCAGATGCAGAGGAGGCGCCCGCTCATGTCTGAGAAGACCACAAGCACCACCACGCCGAAGATTCCGACGCAGGCGGGCCCCCGGTCGGTGCTGCTCGAAGTCGACGACGTCACGCTCCGCTTCGGCGGTGTGGTCGCCCTTGACAAGATCAACTTCCAGATCTACGAGGGCGAGATCCTCGGCCTCATCGGGCCCAACGGCGCCGGCAAGACCACCAGCTTCAACGTGATGACCGGGGTCTACAAGCCGACCTCCGGCGCGGTGCGGTTCCAGGGTCAGAAGGTGACCGGCCGCAAGCCGCACCAGATCAGCCAGTTGGGCATCTCCCGGACGTTCCAGAACATCCGGCTCTTCCCGGAGATGACGGCGCTGGAGAACGTCATGGTCGGGACCGACTCCCGGCACAAGACGAGCGTGCCCGGTGCGCTGTTCCGGCTCTACCGGGTGCGGCCCAAGCCGGAGGAGCTGCCGCAGGTCACCGCCGCGTCCGGGATCGTCCGGGCCTGGCAGCAGCTGCGGCTGTCGGCGGCGAAGATCTTCGGCCTGTCCCGGCACATCCTGGAGGAGCGGGCGGCCGAGGCCAAGGCGCTCGACCTGTTGCGCTTCGTCGGGATCGCCGACCGGGCCAACGACGAGGCCCGCAACCTGCCGTACGGCTACCAGCGCCGGCTGGAGATCGCCCGCGCGCTGGCCACCGAGCCGAAGCTGATCTGCCTGGACGAGCCGGCCGCCGGCTTCAACCCGGCGGAGAAGGAGGAGCTCCTCACCCTGATCCGCAACATCCGTGACATGGGCCTGACCGTCCTGCTCATCGAGCACGACATGCGGCTGGTCATGGGGGTCACCGACCGGATCGTGGTGCTGGAGTTCGGCCGTAAGATCGCCGAGGGTGCGCCCGCGGAGGTCAGCCGCGATCCGAAGGTGATCGCCGCGTACCTGGGGGAGCCCGCCGATGACGCTGCTTGAGCTGGAGAACGTCGCCGTCGCGTACGGCCGGATCGAGGCGCTGCACGGGATCAACCTCACCGTGAACGAGGGTGAGGTGGTGGCCCTGATCGGTGCGAACGGCGCCGGTAAGACCACCACCATGCGGGCCATCTCCGGGACCCGGTCGCTTGCCGACGGGAAGATCACGTTCAACGGTGAGGACATCAGCAAGCTCCGGGCCGACCTGCGGGTGGTCCGGGGGCTGTGTCAGTCGCCGGAGGGGCGGCAGATCTTCCCCGGTATGACGGTCATGGAGAACCTGGACATGGGGGCGTACACCCGGCGGGACTCCGCCGGCATCGCCGCCGACCTGGAACGCGTGCTGACCCTCTTCCCGCGCTTGGCCGAGCGGCGCAAGCAGGCCGGTGGCACCCTCTCCGGCGGCGAGCAGCAGATGCTCGCGGTCGGTCGGGCGCTGATGAGCCGGCCGAAGCTGCTGCTGCTCGACGAGCCGTCGATGGGGTTGGCTCCGCTGGTGATCCGGCAGATCTTCGACATCATCACCGAGATCAACCAGCAGGGCACCACCATCCTGCTTGTGGAGCAGAACGCCCAGCAGGCGCTGTCGCGGGCACACCGCGGTTACGTGCTGGAGACCGGTCGGATCGTGAAGGAGGGGTCCGGTCAGGACCTGCTGCACGACCCGTCGGTCAAGGAGGCGTACCTCGGCGTGGCCTGAGCCACCCGAGCCGGCGGCCGGTCATCCCCTCGCGGGGGTGGTCGGCCGCCGGCGTTCGGGACGCTGTCGTCTCGGCACCCGTGCCGAAGGTCGGGGATGTCGGTACGACGGACTAGAGTCGCTGCCGTGACAGCTACGACACCGCGCCTGCTCCTCGTCGACGGACATTCCATGGCATACCGGGCTTTCTTCGCCCTGCCCGTGGAAAACTTCTCCACCACGACGGGGCAGCCCACCAACGCGGTGTACGGCTTCACCTCGATGCTGATCAACGTGCTGCGCGACGAGCAGCCCACGCACATCGTGGTGGCCTTCGACGTGTCCCGCCGGTCCTTCCGCACCGACAAGTACGCGGAGTACAAGGCCGGCCGCAGCGAGACCCCGACCGACTTCAAGGGCCAGGTCAGCCTGGTCAAGGAGGTGCTGGCCGCGCTGCAGATCCCGGTGGTCGAGAAGGAGGGCTTCGAGGCCGACGACGTGATCGCCACGCTCGCCTGCCAGGCTCGCGACCAGGGCATGTCGGTGCTGATCAGCAGCGGTGACCGCGACGCCTTCCAGTTGGTCGACGACCAGATCACCGTCCTCTACCCGCGCAAGGGTGTCTCCGACCTGGCCCGGATGGACCCGGCGGCGATCGAGGCGAAGTACGGCGTTCCGCCCCAGCAGTACCGCGACCTCGCCGCGCTCGTCGGCGAGACCAGCGACAACCTGCCCGGCATCCCGGGCGTCGGCCCGAAGACCGCAGCCAAGTGGATCACCACGTACGGCGGCGTGGAGGGCGTGATCGCCCGAGCCGACGAGATCAAGGGCAAGGCCGGCGACAGCCTCCGCGAGCGGCTCGCCGACGTGATCCGCAACTACGAGATCAACTGCCTCGTCTCCGACCTGGAGCTGCCGCTGCGCCCCGAGGACACCCGCTGGACGGGTTGGGACCGGGAGGCGGTGCACCAGGTCTTCGACACCCTGGAGTTCCGCATCCTGCGCGACCGTCTCTACCAATACCTGGAGGCGGTCGAGCCGGAGGCCGAGTCCGGCTTCGACCTCGCCGGCGAGGTGCTCGCCGAGCCCGGCGCGTTGGCCGGGTGGCTCGGCGCGCACGTCCCGACCGGCACCCCGGCCGGGTTGGCGGTCAAACTCGACACCGGCCCCAACCGCCGGCACACCGCCTCGATCACCGGTCTCGCGCTGGCCACCGCCGGCGGCGCGGCGGCCTGGGTCGACCCGGCGCGGCTCGACCCGACCGACGAGGCCGCGCTGGCAGCCTGGTTGGCCGACGCGCAACGCCCCAAGGTGCTGCACGACAGCAAGCCGGCCGTGCTGGCCTGCGCCGCGCACGGCTGGCACCTCGCCGGGATCGTCCGCGACACCCAGATCGCCGCATACCTGGCCCGCCCCGACCAGCGCTCCTACGACCTGACCGACCTGGCGCTGCGCTACCTGCACCGGGAGCTGCGGGTCGACGCCCCGGAGTCCGGCCAGCTCACCCTCGACGGCCTCGGCGACGAAGGGGTGGTCGAGCAGAACCTCATGCTCCAGGCCCGGGCCACCCTCGACCTGGCCGACGCGATCGACGCCGAGCTGTCCCGCGACGGCGAGCAGTCCGCCCGGCTCATGGCGGGCGTCGAGCTGCCGTTGATGCGGGTGCTGGCCACCATGGAGAGCACCGGCATCGCCGCCGACACCGACTATCTGTCCGAGCTGGAGGCCCACTTCGCCGCCGAGGTGAAGGCCGCCGCGCAGGGCGCGTACGAGGCGGTGGGTCGGGAGTTCAACCTCGGCTCACCCAAGCAGTTGCAGGAGATCCTCTTCACCGAGCTGGGCCTGCCCAAGACCAAGAAGATCAAGACGGGCTACACCACCGACGCCGACGCCCTGCAGTGGCTCTACGCGCAGCAGCCGCACCCGGTCCTCGCCCACCTGCTGCGTCACCGGGACGTTGCCAAGCTCAAGTCGACAGTCGACGGGCTGCTCAAGTCGGTCTCCGACGACGGCCGGATCCACACCACCTTCAACCAGACCGTGGCGGCCACCGGCCGGCTCTCCTCCACCGAGCCCAACCTGCAGAACATCCCCATCCGCACCGAGGAGGGCCGCCGGATCCGGCGGGCCTTCGTGGTGGGGGAGGGCTACGAGTGCCTGCTCACCGCCGACTACAGCCAGATCGAGATGCGCATCATGGCGCACCTCAGCTCCGACGACGCGTTGATCGACGCGTTCAACTCCGGCGCCGACTTCCACGCCGCCACCGCCTCGTCGGTCTTCGGGGTCCCGCTCGACGAGGTCACCCCCGACCAGCGCCGCAAGATCAAGGCCATGAACTACGGCCTGGCGTACGGGCTCAGCGCCTTCGGCCTGTCCCAACAGCTCAGCATCAGCACCGAAGAGGCACGCGGGCTGATGGAGAACTACTTCGCCGGCTTCGGTGGGGTGCGCGACTACCTTCAGCAGGTGGTCGCCCGGGCCCGCCAGGACGGCTACACCTCGACGATCCTGGGTCGCCGCCGCTACCTGCCGGACCTGGTCAGCGACAACCGGCAGCGCCGCGACATCGCCGAGCGGATGGCCCTCAACGCCCCCATCCAGGGCTCCGCCGCCGACATCATCAAGGTGGCGATGCTGCACGTCGACACCGCGCTCGGCGAAGCCGGGCTGCGCTCACGGATGTTGTTGCAGGTGCACGACGAGTTGGTCTTCGAGGTCGCCCCCGGCGAGCGGGAGGCGTTGGAGGCACTGGTTCGGCGGGAGATGGGCGAGGCGCACCCGCTGTCGGTGCCGCTGGAGGTGTCCGTCGGCCTGGGCCGGGACTGGAACAGCGCAGATCACTGATCGGTCTGGTTGGTTGCGGTGTGGGGGTTCCGGGGCAGCCTGACCCACTCCGGGCGGTCAGGCTTGATCCCTGCGTGGGTCGGGCTGCCCCGGAACCCCTGACCGGGTCGCCCTGGTCGCGGCACTAGGCGTGGGTGGGCACCGGATAGGTCAAGCAGCGCTCACCCGCCCTCCCGCCAAGGTCGCCGCAACGTCCCGGATGTTGCTGCCTTCGATACCCGCGAGACAGCAATGTCCCTGATACTGCGCGGATCGTGAAGACGAACCCCGCCCCGGGAGACACCGGGAGCGGGTTCGGGACGCGCACGACTGCCACGATCGCGCTCGAACCAGGATGTCGTGGTGTGCGGTGGCGGGGAGGCCCCTACATCATGGATCGAGCACGATCGTGGCGGTCGGCGGTGCCCGTACGGCGGATGCGGCATGTTCAGCGATGCTGTGCGGATCTTGCGTGGTGGGCCCGCGGGAGCGGTCCGTCTACTTCAGCGGGTCGTGGCCCCAGTTCATGAGGGACCAGCGCCACTTGGTGTCGCGGACGTCGCCGGAGGGGCGCTGCGCCATGTGCCGGCGTACGTAGCCGACCACCTTGCGCATGTGCTTGTAGTCGCCCTCGGACAGGTCGCCACGTTTGCGACGGAGCAGGTTGATGATCTTCCGGCCGGACTCGTGCCCGACGGACTCGCCGCCACCAGCGTGACCGCCCTTGTGCCAGCCAACCTGCTTCGACTCGTCCGTCTCCAGCCACGTGGACAGCTCGCCGGGCTTCATGTTCACCGCCTCGGTGAACTCCCGGTAGGTGTCCCGGCCGTCGTCACTTCTGCTCATGGCGCAGCGCCTCGGGTCGGTGGGCCACGTCGCGGCCCGTGCCGTCACTGCGGACCCGGTACTGCGGGTCGTCGGGGGCCGCGTTCACAGCCCGCCCGCGAATCCGCGTCCGCTCGGTGATCGTGCCCTGCACCACGCCGTACGCGCGGCTGCCATGGGCCGACCAGGAGACACGGTCGCCCTGGTGGAATCTCTGTTCGGCCATGGTCCTCGGCTACCCGACCCGGCCGGGGCGAAACGGCTACGGGGTGGGCTCGGGGACCGGCAGCTTCATCTCGAACACGACGTCGGTCGGTCGCAGGACGGAGTCGACACCGGCACGGTGCAACAGGACGTCGGGTTGTGGGCTCGTGTTGTGGCTGAGCTTGACACCGATGGCCTGGGCGGCGCCGAGGTGTCACCTGGATAACCCCGTCGACGAGTTCGACGCGCTCACCCCGCGGGCTTCTCGGTGACGAAGATGGCGGTGCCGGGGAAGAGCCGTCCGCGCAACGGGCTCCACTGCCCCCAGATCCCCTCGTGCCCCTCCGGCCACTCCGGCTCCACCAGGTCCAGCAGCCGGAACCCCGCGCCGACCAGCTCGCGGACGCGGTCGCCGAGGGTGCGGTGCTGCTCGACGTAGGTCGCCACCCCGGTCTCGTCCTGCTCGACGTAGGGGGAGCGGTCGAAGTACGAGTGCACGGCCGTCAGCCCACCCTCGCCGGGGTCGTCGAGGAAGATCCACCGCATCGGGTGGGTCACCGAGAACACCCACCGGCCGCCCGGGCGCAGCACCCGGTGCACCTCGGCGAGCAGCGCCGCCGAGTCGTCCACGAACGGGATCGCGCCGAACGCGGTGCAGGCGACGTCGAACGACCGGTCGGCGAACGGCAGGGCGAGCGCGTCGGCCTGCACCAGCGGTACGCGTACCCCGGTGGTGTCGGCGGCTGTGGCGGCGTGCCGCAACATGCCGGCGGACAGGTCGAAGGCGACCGGCCGGGCACCCTGGGTGGCGAGCCAGCGGGCGGCGGCCGCGGCGCCTGCGCCCACCTCCAGCACCCGCCGCCCCGACACGTCGCCGAGCAGCCGGGCGTCGGCCTCGCGCAGGCCCTCGGGGCACCACACGAAGTCCACGTCGCCGAGGAACGCGCCGTGTTCGGCCTGGTAGTCGTCGGCGTCGGTGTCCCACCAGCCGCGATTGGCGCGCCGGGCCTCGGCGTCACCCACCCGGCGCCGGGTGACCCGGCTGTCGTCATCCACGCGCTCACGCTAGGCCCCAAGCACCCCATCGGGTACGGCGGCGCGGCGAAGATCTGGACAGCGGCCCTTGATCGCTGCGGCGCCCGCGCCGGGCGCGTCGCCTGGGTCTGCTGTGACGCAGGAGACAGGAGGGGTATTTTCCGGGCGATTGTTCGGCTTTCGCAGGTCATCGCACGGAGAGAAGCCGGGAGGGCTTGCACGCTGTGGTAATGCGCACGGTAGGCTAGACGATGCGCTCGCGGATCGCGTTGCCTCGGCAGGGAGCAGGTGCGCGGTCGACGGAGCCACATCATGATCTCACTAGGCGATCGTTCGGTGTGCCCGGCGACGGATCCGCTGGCGCGAACGGGTCACTGCGACACACCAGCCTGCTGTGACAACCCACCGACCGGAGCAACCGCCCACATGACGAGCAGCATCGAGGCCCCCTCGAGCGCCACCCGGGTCACCCACGACGATCTCGGTTCCGAGGAGGCTTTCCTCGCCGCGATCGACGAGACCATCAAGTACTTCAACGACGGCGACATTGTCGAAGGCACCGTCGTCAAGGTCGATCGGGACGAGGTCCTGCTCGACATCGGCTACAAGACCGAGGGTGTCATCCCCTCTCGGGAGTTGTCGATCAAGCACGACGTGGACCCCGCCGAGGTTGTGACGGTTGGCGACCACATCGAGGCCCTGGTCCTCCAGAAGGAGGACAAGGAGGGTCGTCTGATCCTCTCCAAGAAGCGGGCACAGTACGAGCGGGCCTGGGGTACGATCGAGAAGATCAAGGACGAGGACGGCGTCGTCCGCGGTTCGGTCATCGAGGTGGTCAAGGGCGGCCTCATCCTCGACATCGGGCTGCGCGGCTTCCTGCCCGCGTCCCTGGTCGAGATGCGTCGTGTGCGCGACCTGCAGCCGTACGTCGGGCGGGAGCTCGAGGCCAAGATCATCGAGCTGGACAAGAACCGCAACAACGTGGTCCTGTCCCGCCGGGCCTGGCTCGAGCAGACGCAGTCCGAGGTGCGCACCGAGTTCCTCAACAAGCTGCAGAAGGGCCAGGTCCGCAAGGGCGTCGTGTCCTCGATCGTCAACTTCGGCGCCTTCGTGGACCTGGGTGGCGTCGACGGTCTGGTGCACGTCTCCGAGCTGTCCTGGAAGCACATCGACCACCCGTCCGAGGTCGTCGAGGTCGGCCAGGAGGTCGAGGTCGAGGTCCTGGACGTCGACCTGGACCGCGAGCGCGTCTCGCTGTCGCTGAAGGCGACCCAGGAAGACCCGTGGCGGCAGTTCGCCCGCACCCACGCGATCCAGCAGATCGTGCCGGGTAAGGTCACCAAGCTCGTTCCGTTCGGCGCGTTCGTCCGCGTGGACGACGGCATCGAGGGCCTGGTCCACATCTCCGAGCTGGCCGAGCGCCACGTGGAGATCCCGGAGCAGGTCGTCCAGGTCGGCTCCGAGGTCATGGTCAAGGTCATCGACATCGACCTGGAGCGCCGCCGGATCTCGCTGTCGCTCAAGCAGGCCAACGAGGGCTTCGTCGAGGGCGAGGAGCACTTCGACCCGACCCTCTACGGCATGGCCGCGACGTACGACACCGAGGGCAACTACATCTACCCGGAGGGCTTCGACCCGGAGACGGGCGAGTGGCTCGAGGGGTACGACAAGCAGCGCGAGACCTGGGAGAACCAGTACGCCGAGGCTCGTCTGCGCTGGGAGGCCCACACCAAGCAGGTGCAGACCTCTCGGGCCGCCGACGCCGAGGCTGCCGCCAACCCGACTCCGGCCGTCCCGGCCGCTGGCGGCGGCGGTGGCGGTGGCACCACCTCTTCGTCCAGCCCGGCCCCGAGCCGGCAGGCCGAGGAGCCGGCCGGCACCCTGGCCACCGACGAGGCGCTCGCCGCTCTGCGGGAGAAGCTCGCCGGCGGTAAGTGACCCGCTGAACGACGACAGGCCCCGTCCCCACGATCTCCGGATCGTCGGGGGCGGGGCCTTCGCCATATCCGCCGCCGGCCGTATCCGCCGCCTGCCGCCTGCCGCCTGCCGCCTGCCGCTCGCCGCTCGCCGCTTGCCGCTCGCCAAGATCGTGCTCGATCCATGATGTAGGGGCCTCCCCGCCGCCGCACACCACTACATCCTGGTTCGAGCACGATCTTGCGGCCGTGGGCGTTCCCAGCCCGCTCCCGGTGTCTCCCGGGGCGGGGTTCGTCGTCAAGATCCGCGCAGTATCGGGGATGGTGCTGTCTTGAGCGTGTCGGAGGCGGCAACATCCCTGATGTTGCGGTGATCTTGGGCGTGGGGCGTGGGGCGTGGGGCGTGGGGCGTGGGGCGTGGGGCGTGGGGCGTGGGGCGTGGGGTGCGGCGGGAGCCGGTCTGAACCGGGGACGGTCGAGCCCCTGGGTGGGGTGTGGCGGGGGCGCCGGGCCGTGGGTGGGTTTGGTGGCGGGCTCGTGGATCCGGTTGACTGTTCTGGTGTTGAGGGTGGGGTTGACCGGCGGGATCGGGTCGGGCAAGAGCGCGGTGGCCGCGCGGCTCGTGAAGCGGGGCGCGGTGCTCATCGACGCTGACCGGGTGGCCCGGGAGGTGGTGGCGCCGGGCACGGACGGGTTGGCCGAGATCGTTGCCGCCTTCTCCGACGCGGTGGTGGGTGCCGACGGCGCACTGGACCGGGCGGCACTGGGCGCGGTGGTCTTCGCCGACGAGGCCGCCCGTCGGCGGCTGGAGGCGATCACCCATCCCCGGGTCCGGGCCCGCACCGCGGAGCTGGTCGCCGCGGCGGCGCCCGACGCGATCGTCGTCAACGACGTACCGCTGCTTGTCGAGGTGGGTCTGGCACCCACGTACCACCTCGTGGTGGTGGTGCAGACGGCCGTGCCGACCCGACTGGAGCGGTTGGCGCGCGACCGGGGGATGAGTCGCGAGGAGGCCGAGCGCAGGATCGCCGCCCAGGCCGACGACGCCCGCCGCCGGGCGGTGGCGGATGTGGTGCTGACCAACGACGGGAGTCTGACGGACCTGCACGACGCCGTCGACGCGCTCTGGGAGCAGCGGCTGGTGCCCTACGAGGACAACCTGCGTCAGCGGCGGGTGGTTCCGCCGGCTCCGGTCGAGGTGGCGGGGGCCGACGCGAGTTGGCCGGAGCAGTACGCGCGGCTTGCCGCCCGGATCCAGCACGCGCTCGGCGCGGACGCCCTGCGGATCGACCACATAGGTTCGACGGCGGTGCCGGGCTTGGCTGCCCAGAACGTCATCGACGTGCAGGTGGCGGTCTCCAGTCTCGCGGACGCCGACGGGCCGCTCGCCGACCGGCTGGCGGGTGCCGGTTTCCCGCGGGTGCCGGGGCAGTGGTGGGATGATCCGCGCCCGGCCAGCAGGGGCCGGTGGGAGAAGCGGCTGCACGGCAGTGCCGACCCGGCCCGCCCGGTTCGTCTGCACGTGCGGGTGGCGGATTCGCCGGGTTGGCGGTACGCGCTGCTGTTGCGCGACCACCTGCGTGCCGACCCGGACCGGCGGGCCGCGTACCTGATGCTCAAGCGGGACCTTGTCGACGCGGCGCCGGAGGCCGGGGATTCCGGCACGGCCCGCGACCCGTGGTTCGACGAGGAGTACCTGCGGGCCGAGCAGTGGGCCGCGCAGACCGGCTGGCGCCCCTGAGGTCAGCGGGCACCGGGTCGAGGGGCCGACGACCGGGGTGGCGAGGGTCGAGCGGCGGCGGTTCGAGGGTTGGCAGCCAGTCGGGGCACGACGGCGGGGTGGAGGTCCAGGTTCGCCCACGCGCCGGCGTCGGTCCGCAACTCGAGGCGGCGCAGCGACCCGTCCCGGTCGATCCAGTAGCGCAGCCGCGCGTCGGTCGGACCCGACTCGACCACGTCCACGGTCCGTCCGGCGGTGATGTCCTCGCGTACCCGCACGGCCGCGCCGCGGTGCCCGACCGTCCCCGCGCTCACCGCGGCGTCGACGAGCAGGTTGAGGTCGTCCCCGCCGGGTCGGGTGGCCCGCCAGGCCCCGGCCGGGGGCGGCAGCGGCGGCCGGGCCGGCGCCTCCGCCGTGCCACCGCCGGCGTTGGCCGCCGGCAGGTCCACCCGGGCCAGACCGGCGGCGTCGCGTCGCAGCAGGGTCCGGCGATCCGGTACGCCAAGGTCGGCGACCGCGAGGTACGCGGTACGCGCGGTCCAGCTCAACCAGCCGGCGCCCCGCAGGTTCGTGTCCGTGCCCGTCGGCATGGTGAGCGTCACCGTGGCGCCACGCTGGGCGCGGAGCCGGATCGGCAGCCGGTCGAGGCGACGCTGCTCGGCGTCGGTCAGGGCGCGGGGCAGGCCGGGGCGGCCACCGAGTGCGTCCACCGGCCGCAGCGTCGGCCGGTCCGCCCGGTTGAAGATCATCGTGACCGGGCCGGCGTCGGGTAGCTCGGTCACCAGTTTGTGCAGCCGGGCGTCCTGGTCGAGCCAGTAGCGGGTCGGTCCGTCCGGGGCGGGGGTCGCGGCGTCGCGGGCGCCCGGCATGGTGCTGGCGGCTGGCACGCCGGTGGGCAGTGGTGCCTGTATGACGTCCAGCGGGCCGGCTGCCACGGTCTCCCGGGCGACCCACCGCGCCCCGCTCGGCGGTGCCGTCCCGGTCACCTCCGGGCGGTCGGCGGCGAGGTCGAGGAGCAGATCGAGTACGGGTGCCAGGTGCGCCCCGGGCGCCAGTCGGTGCAGCCGCCACCGATCCGTCGGGGGCACCACTGGTGGTGCGGCGGGAGTGGGCACCGCCGCCGGGTCGGGTCGGATCACCAACACGGGCCCGCTCTGCTGCACCAGCCCGCGCTCGGCACCCGCGCCCGGCCCGCCCACGTCGAGGTAGAGCAGTGACCGGGACCAGTCCACCCAGCCCACCAGTTCGAGGCGGGCGGCGCCGGTGCCGGCCGTGACGCGTACGCCGGCGCGCAGGTCCCGCAGGTTGGTGACCCGTACGGCGGCCAGCCGCTCGCCCTCGGCGACGGTCAACGGTCGGGCCGGCTCGGGCGGGTCGGGCGCCCAGCTCAACAGCCCGAGCACCAACGCTGTCGCGGACGTCACCGCCGTCAGACCGAGCAGCAGCAGCACCGTACGCCGCCGACGGCCGGTCGGGGCCGGGCCGCCGGTGCCGGCGGCATCGCTGGCTGAGTCGCCGTCGCCACTGCCGTCGGGGCGGCTGCCGGTGCTCGTGCCGCCCGGCCGGGAGGTGGCGGCGCGAGCGGTGGCCGTGCGCGGTGTGGCGGCGCGTGATGTGGCGGTGCGGGCGGCGGCGGTGCGGGCGGCGTCGGGCGCCGGAGTCGGGGAGGTGTCCACGGGGGTGAAACGGGCGGGGAGGCGCCGGAGTGACGAGCAGGGGCGCTCGCGGCGGCCGGTCTGCGCCGTGAGCGCGACCACACAGGTGCGCACGCCGGACGAGCCGGGTGCTGCGACCGCAGTGCCGGGGACGACCGGCCGTGATGTTGGCCTGGCCGCCGGCCCGGTCGGCCGCCGCGAGCGGCCTACATGAAGAGGGTAGTCCCGGTGACATGGGCCACACAATGGGAATATTGAAGCCGATCACGTACCTGGCGTGACGGCCGTTCCTGTCGGACCTGCGGCGTACCGTTGATGGCATGGCGCTCGACATTCCCCGGCTGGACAGCCGCTTCCAGGTCGTCAGTGAGTTTCAGCCGGCCGGCGACCAGCCGGCGGCCATCGACGACCTTGCGCGTCGGGTTCGGCGCGGCGACCGCAACACCGTGCTGCTCGGCGCGACCGGCACGGGCAAGAGCGCCACCACGGCGTGGCTGATCGAGCGGCTACAACGCCCCACCCTGGTGCTCGCCCCCAACAAGACGCTCTGCGCGCAGCTGGCCAAGGAGTTCAGCGAGCTGCTGCCGCACAACGCGGTCGAATACTTCGTGTCGTACTACGACTACTACCAGCCCGAGGCCTACATCCCGCAGACCGACACCTACATCGAGAAGGACTCCTCGATCAACGAGGAGGTGGAGCGGCTGCGGCACTCGGCGACGATGTCGCTGCTCACCCGCCGCGACGTGATCGTGGTGGCGACGGTCTCGGCGATCTACGGTCTGGGCACCCCGGAGGAATACCTCGACCGGGCGGTGAAGGTGCAGGTCGGCCAGGACCTCGACCGCGACCAGCTGCTGCGCCGGCTCGTCGACATCCAGTACACCCGCAACGACATGGCCTTCCAGCGCGGCACCTTCCGGGTCCGCGGCGACACCCTGGAGATCATTCCGGCGTACGAGGAGCTGGCGGTCCGCATCGAGCTCTTCGGCGACGAGGTGGAGAAGCTCTACTACCTCAACCCGTTGACGGGTGACGTGGTCCGCGAGGTCGACCAGCTGGTGATCTTCCCGGCCACGCACTACGCGGCGGGTCCGGAGCGGATGGAACGCGCGATCCGCGACATCGAGGCGGAGCTTGCCGAGCGGCTCGCCGAGTTGGAGCGGCAGGGCAAGCTGCTGGAGGCGCAGCGGCTGCGGATGCGCACCACCTACGACATCGAGATGATGCGGCAGGTGGGCTTCTGCTCCGGCATCGAGAACTACTCGATGCACATGGACGGGCGGCTGCCCGGCAGCCCGCCGCACTGCCTGCTCGACTACTTCCCGGACGACTTCCTGACCGTGGTCGACGAGTCGCACGTGACCATCCCGCAGATCGGCGGCATGTACGAGGGCGACGCGTCACGCAAGCGCATGCTCATCGACCACGGCTTCCGGCTGCCCAGCGCGGCCGACAACCGGCCGCTGCGCTTCGACGAGTTCCTGGAGCGGGTCGGCCAGATGGTGTTCCTCTCGGCGACCCCCGGCACCTGGGAGATGGAGCAGGCCCAGGGCGAGTTCGTCGAGCAGGTGATCCGACCGACAGGTCTGGTCGACCCGCAGGTCGTGATCAAGCCGACCAAGGGCCAGATCGACGACCTGATGCACGAGATCAAGCTGCGGACCGACCGGGACGAGCGGGTGCTTGTCACCACGCTGACCAAGAAGATGGCCGAGGACCTGTCCGACTACCTCCTGGAGAACGGCATCCGGGTGCGCTACCTGCACTCGGAGGTCGACACGTTGCGCCGGGTGGAGCTGCTGCGCGAGTTGCGCAAGGGTGACTACGACGTGCTGGTCGGCATCAACCTGCTCCGCGAGGGTCTGGACCTGCCCGAGGTGTCGCTGGTGGCGATCCTCGACGCCGACAAGGAAGGCTTCCTGCGCAGCGGCAGGTCGCTGATCCAGACCATCGGGCGGGCCGCCCGTAACGTCTCCGGCCAGGTGCACATGTACGCCGACAAGATCACGCCGTCGATGGCGTCGGCGATCGAGGAGACCGATCGGCGTCGGGCCAAGCAGATCGCGCACAACGAGGCGCACGGCATCAGCCCCGAGCCGCTGCGCAAGAAGATCCACGACATCCTGGACGACATCTACCGCGAGGCGGAGGACACCGAGAACTCCCGGGTCGGGGGTGCGGTGCGTCAGCTCTCCCGGGGCAAGGCGCCGGTCAAGGAGACCCGCAGCCGGAGCCGGTCCGCCGCTGCCACCACCTCGCGGGAGGGGATGGCCCGCGCCGACCTCGCCCAGCTCATCCAGGAGCTCAACGACCAGATGCTTGCCGCCGCCCGTGAGCTGCAGTTCGAGTTGGCGGCCCGAATCCGCGACGAGGTCTCCGACCTGAAGAAGGAGTTGCGCGGCATGGACGCCGCCGGCGTGAAGTGACGGACGGCGGGACGGTCACCGGGCGCCCCCGGTGACCGTCCCGCGACCTGGCTGGCGCCGTCTGGTCCTTCTGCACCTGCCGCCCCCTGAGCCCGTACCGGCTCGCATGGCGTCTCCACCTGGCACCACTCGGTCGACCAGTGCTGACGCGCGTCGCGAACGTGCCGACACAGGAGTGCCCGGCTTGGCGTCCGGCCGGCGGGAGCCGGAGGTGCGCGTGGCTGCTGAGGAGCCAGGGGCATCTCGGTGGTGGGCCGCCGCGGGCGTGTCGGTGGTGGGCCGCCGCGGGCGTGTCGATGCTGGGCCGCCGCGGGCGTGTCGGTGGTCGGGTCCTTTGGAGTTGAATCGTTCGTGGCATCACGGCCGCGCACCCCACGCCCGGCCGCTGTCCCTCCGGCCGTTCGTTCGGCTCTTCGTTCGGCCGTCTCTCGACCGGGCCTCGCTGACGGCCGAATCGTTTGCGATATCAGCTCCACAGCGACCGCCGGTGGTAATGCCTCGTCCGCACGCGGTTTCGGTGTTGCGAGGGCGGGGCGGGGACGCGCAACGGGTTCGCGCCAGTCCGGCCGGTCCCGTCGGGCCGCATGCCCCGGCACGGGCCTCCGCCCTCCCGGGAAACCCCCTCAACCCTCGCGCGGCCGTCCTGCCCGGAGTGCTCGTCGCCGAGATCCGCGCACCATCAGGGATGTTGCTGTCTCCTGCGGGTTGGAGGCAGCAACATCCCCGATGTTGTGACGATCTTGGGCGCGGGGCGCGGGGCGCGGGGCGCGGGGCGCGGGGCGCGGGGCGCGGGGCGCGGACCAGCGATTACCGCATGTGCCGGCGGTCGGAAACGGC
>NZ_JBSGIV010000098.1:0-18095 GCF_053605225.1 Micromonospora sp. NPDC003944 | reverse complement strand
CGAACTCAACGGACGACCACGCCAAACCCTCGACTGGCAGAATCCAGCCGAGGTACTCCACAAACACCTCGTTGCAACAGCCGCTTGAAACCGCCGCCCTCGGATACCGCGACTTCAAGGAAGCCGAGTCGATCACGCGGCCGGGTGGGGCCGGGCAGAGGTGAGGCCGGCCGCCGGTGGGGCCGGCCGCCGGTGGGGCCGGCCGCCGGTGAGGCCGGGCGGGGGTGGGGCCGGGCGGGGGTGGGGCCGGGCGGGGGTGAGGCCGGGTGGGGTGGTCGTACGGGGTGGGGCGCTAGGGTCGGGGGATGGCGCGACGGGTGGTGGTGGCATTACTCGGGCCGGTGCACTGGTCGCCGCCCGGTGTCGACCCGGCGGCATGGCGAGCGGCACTCGCGGAAGACGTCATCGACCTGCTCGCCACGCTCAACGAGGTGGAGGTCGCCGTCGCGGTGACCCCGGTCGACCGGGCTCTGGCCGATGCGCTGGTGTGGCCCGGCACGGCAGTGTACGAGGTGGCCGAGCCGACGCCGAACGCTGTCTTCGCCGCGCTTGAGGGGTACGACCAGGCGGCCGTGCTTGTCGGTGACGTACCTGACCTGCCTGCCCTGACCGTCGGCAAGCTGCTCCGCCCGCTCACCACCCGGCCGGTCGCGGTGGCTCCGGTCGAGGGCGGCGGCCCTGGTCTGCTCGGGGTGGCGGTACGACTGCCCGCGCCGGGCTGGCTACCCACACTGCACCTGGACACGGCGACGCCTGTTGACGCGCGTGCCGATGCCCCGCGCCCGGGTGACGTGGCTGTCACCGCCGGCTGGCGGCGACTGCGCGGCCCGGCGGACCTGGCCACGCTGGACCCGGCCTTCGAGGGTTGGGACGCGACCCGCGCCCTTCTCTCCGGGGCGGGTCGGCCTGCCTGAACCGTGGCAGGGTGCGATCAGCAGGCAGCCCTGCGACGGGCCGCCGCCCAAGATCGCGCTCGATCCTTGATGTAGTGGTTTCCCACGCCCCGGACACCACTACAACCAGGTTCGAGCACGATCTTGGCGTGAGGCGGGCGGGGCGAACGCGTACCGGGGTGCCCGTTGTCGATCATTCGGGCACCCCGGTACGACGGGCCACGCGCGGACGTCAGGACTTGGCGTCGCCCTCGCCCTCGGTCCCATCCGAGGGATCCGACTGACCCGACTGACCCGACTGGCCGGGGGCCTGCTCCTGCACACCGCCGGGGGCGGTGAAGTCGAAGCTGTCCAGTTCGCTGAGGTCCACGTCGTTCATCGCGAAGGCGACCGGGTCGGCGAAGTCGTCGTCCGACGGGAGCAGGTCCGGGTGGCCCCAGACGGCGTCTCGGCCTTCGATGCCACGGTGCTGGGTGAGTGCGGCCCAGAGCGCCGCGGCCTCGCGCAGCCGGCGGGGGCGCAGCTCCAGGCCGACGAGCGCGGCGAAGGTCTGCTCGGCGGGCCCGCCGGCGGCCCGGCGACGGCGGAACGCCTCGCCAAGCCGGACGACGTTGGGCAGCCGGTCGCTGGCGGCGCTGTCCACGACGTGGCACACCCAGCCCTCGACCAGGGCCAGTGCGGTCTCCAGTCGAGCCAGCGAAGCCTTCTGCGCCGGGGTGTCCTCCGGAGTGAAGATGCCCTCCAGGGCGATCGCCTGCATCGACTCGGGGTCGGTCGGGTCTACCCGACCCATGGCCTCCTCGATCGCCTCCCGGTTGACGCGGATGCCGGAGGCGTACATCTCGACCGCGCTCAACACGTGCCCGCGCAACCACGGGACGTGCTGGAACAGCCGCTGGTGGGCGGCCTCGCGCAGCGCCACGTAGAGGCGGACCTCGTCCTCGGGGAGTTCCAGGCCCTCGCCGTACGCCCGGATGTTTGCCGGGATCAGCGCGGCCGTGCCGGCCGGGCCGAGCGGCAGCCCGATGTCGCCGGCGGAGAGCACCTCCGCGGCGAGCGACCCGAGGGCCTGGCCGAGCTGACCGCCGAAGAGCGCGCCACCGAGCGAGGTCACCATCGACTGCATCGGGCCGAGCTGGGCGCGGGCCTCGGGTGGCACCAGGTCGCCCATCGCGCCGACCATCCGGCTGGCAACCGGGTCGCAGAGCTTGCGCCACACGTCGAGCGTCTTGAAGATCCACTCATTGCGGTTCCAGGCAACCGGGTTCTGGATGCCGGTGGGCCACGCCGAGGCGGGCTCCAACCACAGGTCGGCGAGGCGTAGCGCCTCCTCGACCGCGTTGCGCTCGTACATCGACACCGCCGGGTCACCGGCGGCCGCGAGTTGGCTGGCTGCTACCTGCCGGGCCAGGTCCCAGTTGACCGGCCCGCTGCCCGGCGCGGAGAGCAGGTGCTGCAACTGCGACATGAACTGCTGCATCTGCGCGGGATCGTTGGGGTCTGGTGGCTGCCCACCCGGGAGCGCGAAACCGAACGGAATATCAGGCACGACACCTACGGTACGCGGACCGCGCCCCAGGTCGCCGCCGCTGGCGTTGCGCTGAGGGCGAAGTCGCGCGGCGCATCCGGCGGGTGGCCCGCGCCCGGTCGGTACGCTCTGCGGCATGAGACGTCGTGGCCTGACGGTCCTGCTCGGTGCCCTGTTCACCGCCCTGTTGAGCATCGGGGTCCTCCGGGTGCCGATTCCGTACGTGGTGCTGGGCCCGGGGCCGACGGTCAACACCCTCGGTACGGAGGACGGCAAGGAGGTCATCCAGGTCTCCGGTCGGGAGACCTCGACCTCGGCCGGCCAGTTGCGGCTGACGACGGTGGGCGTGCAGCCCACGGTGCGGTTGCGGGGGGCGATCGCGGGCTGGTTCTCCGACGACGAGGCGGTGGTGCCGCGTGAGCTGGTCTACCCGCCGGGGGAGTCGACGGAGCAGGTCGAGCAGCGCAACGCCGAGGACTTCAAGGCGTCGCAGACGAGCGCGGAGACCGCCGCGCTGCGGGAGCTGGGCTTTCCGGTGCAGGTGGTGGTCAAGACGGTGGCCGGGGACGGCCCGGCGGTCGGTGCGCTGAAGACCGGCGATCTGATCACCTCGGTCGACGGCCAGCCGGTGCCGATCGCCGCGAAGGTCACCGAGCTGGTCCGGGCCAAGCCGGCGGGCACGGCGTTGACGATCGGTTACACCCGCGACGGCGTGCCGGCCACCGCGACGGTGACAAGTCAGGAGAAGGACGGTCGGCCGCGCATCGGTGTCGAGATCGATCAGCAGCAGCCGCACCCGTTCACGCTCGGCATCGACCTGGGTGACATCGGTGGTCCGAGCGCCGGTCTGATGTTCGCCCTGGGGATCGTGGACAAGCTGACCCCGGCCGACCTCACCGGCGGCCAGATCATCGCCGGCACCGGCACCATCGACGACGAGGGCGCTGTCGGCCCGATCGGCGGGATCGCCCAGAAGCTTGTCGGCGCCAAGCGCGCCGGGGCCAAGGTCTTCCTGGTGCCGGCGGACAACTGTGCCGAGGCGGTCCGCAATCCGCAGCCCGACCTGCCGTTGTTGCGGGTGGGTTCGTTGGACGAGGCGATGACCGCTCTGGAGACGTTGCGCTCGGGCGGTCAGCCGACGCGTTGCTGACCGATGTGACCGTGCCCCGCCACGCTCAGGAACACCCCGTACTCTGGGTGCCTGGTCGGAGCTGATCATATCGAGCGTGCGGAGCCAACAGTGGTCATGCGTAGCAGCAGCCCCCTCCCGAGGATGAGCCGGCGCGGGCGCGTCACCATCGCTGTCCTGGTCGGGGTGTTCGTGCTCTTCACCCTGCTCGGCTGGGGTGTCCAGGCGTGGACCGACTGGCTCTGGTTCGACGAGGTCCGTTACACCGAGGTCTTCACCGGTGTCCTGCTCACCCGGTTGGTGCTCTTCCTCGCCATCGGCCTCGGCATGGCGGTGATCGTCGGTGGCAACCTGTGGCTGGCCTACCGGTTGCGCCCGCGGCTGCGTCCGCACTCGGTGGAGCAGGCGACGCTTGAGCGCTACCGGATGGTGCTCACACCGCGTCTCGGCACCTGGATCGCGCTGACCGCCGCGGTGGTCGGGCTCTTCGCGGGCCTCTCCGCGCAGAACCGGTGGAACCAGTGGCTGCTCTTCCGCAACGGCGGTGACTTCGGCATCAAGGACCCGGAGTTCGGGGTCGACATCGGCTTCTACGTCTTCCAGTTGCCGTTCTGGCGTTACCTGCTCGGGGTCGCCTTCACCGCCGTGGTGCTTGCCGTGATCGGGGCGCTTGCGGTGCACTACCTGTTCGGTGGTGTCCGCCTCCAGGGCGTCGGCGACCGGATGAGCAACGCGGCCCGCGCGCACCTGAGCACCCTGGTCGCGGTCTTCGTGCTGTTGAAGGCGATCGCGTACGTGTTGGACCGGCGGGCGATGCTGCTGGAGTACAACGAGGGCGCCAAGTTGTACGGCGCCGGCTATGCCGACGTCAACGCGTTGCTGCCGGCGAAGGAGATCCTCGCCTACATCTCGATCGTGGTGGCGATCGCGATCCTCGTGTTCTCCAACGCCTGGATGCGGAACCTGGTCTGGCCGGGGATCTCGCTGGCGCTGCTCGGTGTGTCCGCGGTGGCCATCGGCGGCATCTACCCCTGGGCGGTGCAGACCTTCGAGGTCAAGCCGAGCGCCAAGGACAAGGAAGCGCCGTACATCCAGCGCAGCATCGACGCGACGCGGGCGGCGTTCGGGTTGGGGGCCACCGAGACGACCCCGTACGCGGCGAGCAACCTCACCCCACCGGGCAACCTGGCCACCGACACGTCCGTGGTGTCGAACGTGCGGCTGCTCGACCCGCAACTGGTCAGCGAGACGTACACCCAGCTCCAGCAGGTGCGTGGCTTCTACGACTTCGGCCCGAAGCTGGACATCGACAGGTACGGGGTGAACGGGAAGGTCTCCGACTACGTGGTCGGCGTCCGGGAGATCAACTACGGCGAGTTGACCGACCAGCAGAACACCTGGATCAACCGGCACACCGTCTACACCCACGGGTACGGGCTGGTGGCCGCCCCGGCCAATCAGGTGGTCTGCGGTGGGCAGCCCTTCTTCGTCTCTGGTTTCCTCGGTGAGAAGACCCAGGAGGCGTGCTCCTCGCAGACCGAGCAGATCCCGGCCAAGCAGCCGCGCATCTACTACGGCGAGCGGATGGCGGCCGACGACTACGCCATCGTCGGGCAGTCCGACCCGAACAAGAAGGCCGAGTTCGACAGGCCGGTCGGTGAGGGTGGCGGCGAGTCCTACACCTACACGGGTGAGGGCGGCGTGGAGATCGGCTCCTTCGCCCGACGACTGCTGTACGCCATCAAGGAGCAGGAGTCGAACTTCCTGCTCTCCGAGGCGGTCAACGAGGACTCCAAGCTGCTCTACGTGCGTAACCCGCGGGACCGGGTGGAGAAGGTCGCGCCGTTCCTGACGCTCGACGGCGACCCGTACCCGGCGGTGGTCGACGGTCGGGTGCAGTGGATCGTGGACGGCTACACCACGGCGGCGTCCTACCCGTACGCCGAGAGGGTCAACCTGCAGACCGAGACCACCGACGAGTTGACCAACCGGGGCACCTTCCAGCTGGCCCGGGAGGACGTCAACTACATGCGCAACTCGGTGAAGGCCACCGTCGACGCGTACGACGGCACGGTGAAGCTCTACGAGTACGACGACACCGACCCGGTGCTCAAGGCGTGGAACAAGGCGTTCGGCGGCGACCTGGTGTTGCCGAAGGCGGAGATCCCGGTCGAGCTGAACGAGCACCTGCGCTACCCGGCGGACATGTTCAAGGTGCAGCGCAACCTGCTCACCAAGTTCCACGTGACCAACCCGGGTGACTTCTACTCCGCTCAGGACTTCTGGCAGGTGCCGAACGTGCCGGACGCCCCGGACAGCGGTCAGAAGCAGCCTCCGTACTACCTCTTCACCCAGTTCCCGGGGCAGGAGAGCCCGCGGTTCCAGCTCACCTCGGCGGTCACCCCGAACGGCCGGCAGAACCTCGCCGCGCTGATCTCCGGGTCGTACGTCGACGGGAAGCCTCGGCTTGAGGTGCTGGAGTTGCCGGATCAGACCCGGATCTCCGGCCCGGTGCAGGTGCACCAGCAGATGACCAACAACGCCAACATCCGTCAGCAGCTCAACCTGCTCTCCAGCAACCAGGCGCAGGTGCAGTACGGCAACCTGCTCTCGTTGCCGTTCGCCGACGGGATGCTCTACGTCGAGCCGGTCTACGTGAAGAGCAACCAGCAGGACGCCTACCCGCTGTTGCAGAAGGTGCTGCTCTCGTACGGTGACGGTGGCTCCTTCGTGGCGCTCGCCGACAACATCAACGACGGCATCAAGCAGTTGGTCGAGCAGGGCAAGAAGGCCGGGCAGGGCACGTCGCCGCCTCCGACGACCGGGGGCAACCCGACGTCTCCGACGCCGACGCCCTCGGGCACGCCGTCGCCGACACCGACGGCGACCCCGAGCGCCGGCACCCCACCGCCGGCCGGTGACCTGGCCGCCGCCGCGGACCGGGTGCAGACCGCGATCACCGAGGTCCGGGCCGCGCAGACGTCCGGTGACTTCGAGCGGTACGGGCGTGCGCTGAAGGCGTTGGACGAGGCGCTCACCGCGTTCCAGCAGGCGCAGCAGGCCGCCGGTGCGCCCGGTGCCAGCCCGAGCGCTGGCGGCTGACCCGAGGCCGCACGGAGTTCCCCGCCGAGCCCCCGTCGTTCGGACCGCGTCAGGTCCGCACGGCGGGGGCTCTGCCGTGTCCTGATCTGTGGGTGTCTGTCACGTCACTGACAGCTCCGTCCCGCACCGCAACCGGCGACGCCGGTCCGCCGTCCTCATTGCGACGGGGTGGGAACGAGGGGGGTCAGCCGTGCGGGACGCACAGAGCTTCGACGACTTCTACCGCAGCACCGAGCGGCGGATGATGCGCTACGGCTACGCGGTCGCTGGCGACCGCAGCGAGGCGCAGGACCTGGTGCAGGAGGCGTACACCCGGGCCTGGCGGCAGTGGGGGCGACTGTCGTCGCACCCGGCGCCGGAGGCGTGGCTTCGACTGGTGGTGGCCCGGCTGGCGACCGACAGGTGGCGACGTCTGCACCGCTGGCGGGCCGTGCTGAGCCGTACCGGACCACCTGCGGTCGCACCCCCGCCGAGCGAGGACGGGGTGCTGCTGGTCGGGGCGCTGCGGCAGTTGCCCGCCACGCACCGGCAGGCGCTGGCCCTGCACTACCTCTTCGACATGTCCGTCGAGGAGATCGCCCGGGAGACCGACGTCCCGGTCGGCACCGTCAAGTCCTGGCTGTCCCGAGGCCGGTCCCGGCTGGCCGCACTGCTGCCCGACCTCTGCGTCGTGGAGTTGGAGGCGAACGATGTCAGCTGAACTCTCTGACCTGTACCGATCTCTCGGCACCGTCGCGGACGGCCACGAGCTGACCCGTCCCGAGTCGCTTCGGCGGTTCGCCGACCGGCGTGCCCGGGCCCGGCTCGCCGGCTCGACGCTCGCGGTGGCGCTGCTCGTGGCCGGGGTGGCCGTCGGCGGCCGACTGGCGTACCCGGCGGACGGCTCGGCGCCGCTGCCCCCGCCCGCGGACACACCGGGTCCGGCGCTGACCGGGGCGACTGCGACTGCGCGGCCGTCACCCACGCCGACCCCGGCGTCGACACCCTCGTCGACACCTTCGTCGCCGCCACCGTCGCGGACCACCCCGAGCGGTACGCCGTCGCAGCCGCCCAACGGCACGGCGGCACCCCGGCCGCCCACCTCGATCCCGGACCGCGCCTTCTTCGTGTTGGCGGCCCCGAACCGGACCGGGTTGGAATCGTGGGCGGAGGGCCCGGCGCTGCCCACGCTGTGCGGATCGCGCCTCCCCAGCGACTCGGCCATGGTTCAGCGCCGTGGCCGGTATCTGGCCTACAAGTCGCCGGAGGCGCCGACGGGGAACGTGCCGGACGGCAGCTACCGGCACACCATCACCATCTACCGGACGGGTCACGCCGACGACGCCCTGCGGGAGCTGCGGGAGGCCGTCCGCGGTTGCCCCGACCAGAAACTGCCGGACGACGGCAGGACGTGGCGACAGCGGCTGCTGCCCCCGGGGACGTACGGGGACGAGGCGGTGTTGTTCGAGATGCGGTCCCCGATGCCGGACGGGATGGGGGAGCCGGGCGCGGAGGAGGTGCGGTTGGTCCGGGCGGTCCGGGTCGGCGACGTGGTGACGGTGCTCTGGGAGCAGGGTTGGGAGCACACGGTGGCGGTGCGGTCCCGGGTCGATGCCGACAGTCGACGGGCGGTCGCGGCGATCGAGGCCTGGCTCGGCTGACGACGGCCCAGGTCGGAGGCGTGGGCCGTTGTCGGTATCGGAGTCGTTTTGCGGTGCCCCGGGTCGGTGCGCTACGGTTAGCGAGCCGACGCGGGGTGGAGCAGCTCGGTAGCTCGCTGGGCTCATAACCCAGAGGTCGCAGGTTCAAATCCTGTCCCCGCTACGAGAGAACCGTCAGTTCGAAGCCCGTCTCCGGGTCACCGGAGGCGGGCTTTCGACATGTCAGGGTGCTGAGTGCGGCGGTTGCCGACCCCGGCTGATCATCGCCGGGTGGAGTGGGCTAGTCTTAACGGGCCGACGCGGGGTGGAGCAGCTCGGTAGCTCGCTGGGCTCATAACCCAGAGGTCGCAGGTTCAAATCCTGTCCCCGCTACAACTGGAAGTGATGCGAGTCCGGCCCCCACGCTGTGGGGGCCGGACTTCTTGGTGCCGGTGCGCGCTGAGGGCCCCGAGAGGGCCGGCACCTCGTCGGCGCCGGCCCCCTGCGGCTGCTAGCGCAGGCCGAAGGCCCGGGTGACGGTCTGGGTGACGCCGCCGCCGTTGCGCTGCGTGGCGGTGACCCGGATCGACACGAACTCGGCCCGGTGCGGCGCGTTCAACGACGCCCGCCAGGTGCCCCTCTTCTCCCTCAGGTCCTGCCGCTGCCAGGTCGCCCCGTCGTCGTAGGAGACCTCCAACCGGAGTGACGACACGCCGTCCCGAGCCGCGGTGCTGCCCACCACGACTGGCGTGATCGCGACGTCGGTTCGGCGCTTCGTCCGACCCGCGAGGTCCACGTCCGTCCCGTAGTCCAACTGGACCAGCGGAATGGCCTGCACCTCCGTGCTGCCGCCGGAGACGAACCTCCACTCGGTGTGCGTGGCGGTCGAGTACGGGCTGAACTCGGGCTTGCCCACCGTCTCGACGACCAGCCGGTACGGCAGTTTCTCCGGCGACAGGTCGCCTGCGCCGACCTCGGGCCAGCCGTCGAAGCGGGTCAGCTGCTTGTCGCCCTGGTAGAAGGTGGCGACCTGCGACATGCTGGCCCCACCACTGTGTGCGGCACCCGCGTCGCCGAACCCCTGGATGTAGGCGCTCATGGCGGTCTCCCCACGGAACGGGATCTCGGTGCTGAGCAGCCGTGGCCGGGTGATGGGCCCGAAGAAACGGTCCTTCTGGACGCTGCCCGGCCGGTAGGCGATGGCCTCCGTGTTGGACCGCGCCCAGTCGACGACGTCGGCGTACTGCATCCACCTGATGCCGCCACCCGCCGAGACCCAGTCGGTACGCGGCCCCGGCGCGACCGGCTCGAACGGGAACGGGCGTGCCGCCGCGTACTCGTACGGCGGGAAGTCCATCCGGGTCTCGGTGGACTGCTTCCCCGGGGGCGGGGAGAAGGTGAGGTCGATCCGGGCGAGGTTGCCCGGGTCGGTCTTGGCGGACGGGTCCTTCGGCACCCCGCCCCGGTGGTAGTCCACCAGGTCGTACAGGTACTTCGCCCGGGGGTGGGCGACCACGACCAGTCGTACCGGGTTGCGCCCGGCAGAGGTGATCTTCTGGATCAGCGCTTCGCCCTCGTCCATGGTCACCGACGCCACCGGGATCGGGCCGGTCGTCACGGCGTCGGGGTTGCCGTACCAGTCGCTCTTGCGGCCCGCCCGGTCGTTGACCACCACGAGCATCGCGGCGCCGGCGGTGTGCGCCGCTGCCGCCTGATCCGCCGGGGTCACCGAGTCGTTGCCGCGGACCACCACGGCCCGGCCCCGGGCGGGGAGGCCCGCGTAGTCGCCGCTGCTGCCGCCGCCAGCGAAGACCGCGTCGAGCCGCGAGGTGCCCTCGGGCAGCGGCGGGGAACCGGGCTGCGCGAGCGGGTCGCTGAGCTGACGGCCGTGGTAGCTGATCGCCAACGGTGTCTGTGCGGCGCGGATGCGGGTGGTGAAGACGAAGCTGCCCTTCTTCACCGTGCCCCCGGTCGGCAACGCCCAGAGGCTGTCGTAGGCGGCACCCGGCCAGAAGGTCTCGCGCAGCGCGCTCCAGTCGGTGGGGGTCGGCTCGCTCGCGGTGAACGAGCGGTAGACGTCGAGCCTGCTGTTGACGACGGCGGTGGGCTGGGGTGTCGCCACCTTCACCTGGCGGGCCTTCGCGGCGTCGAGTTCCACCACCCGGTTTGTCGTCAGGTCGACCTCGGGAGCGGTGAGCATCGCGAGCCCGAGCGATCGGGGCCCGCGCAGACCCTGCACGTCCGCCGCGGTCACGATCGTGTAGGAGCCGGGCGCCAGGCGGGCGGTGAGCTTCCCGTCCGGTACCCACATGAAGGCGGAGCCGGTCTCGGCGTTGACGACCTCGACCTCGCCGCTCATCGGCCGGCCGGCGCGGTCCTTCAGGTGGATGGTGAGGTCGTACTTCTTGGACTCGACGGCGACCCCGACGGCGGTGTGCACCTGCCCGGCCGCGAAGCGGGCCGTGACCTGGTCGGAGTATCTGCCGGCGGGAAGGCCGGCCGGAGCCACCACGACGTCGACAGTCGCGCTCGCGCGGGCGGGCACCGTGACGCGGTCGGCGGTTGCCGTGAACGTCCGCGCGGGGGAGGTGCCGGAGTCGACCGAAAGCTCCAACGCGATCGGGCTGTCCGTCGTGTTGGTGTAGGTGATCGTCCGCTTGATCGGCTGAGGGGTGCTGCCCCAGCCGACGAGGCCCGCGTCGACCGACCCGGTCGCGAGGACCTGGTCCTGGTGGTAGGCGGCGGCGACGTTCAGTCGACCACTGCCGGCCTGGTAGGCGGTGTAGCCGGGGGTGCGGACGCTGGTGCCCATCAGCGCGTCCTTGATCTGCTGCGCACTCCAGGTCGGGTGCTTCTGCACCAGCAGGGCAGCCGCGCCGGCGACGTGCGGCGCCGCCATCGACGTGCCACTGTCGACGCGGTAGTAACCCTCGCCCCAGGGCATGTGCTGCGAGCGTGCCGCAAGCACGTCCACACCCGGAGCGGTCATGTCGGGCTTGAGGGCCTCGTCGTTCGTCCGGGGCCCGGCACTTGAGAAGTCCGCCAGGTGGTCGGAGGTGTCCACCGCGCCGATGGTCAGCGCGGCGTCCGCGGTGCCCGGCGCGCCGAGGGTGTACGGATCTGGTCCGCTGTTGCCGGCGGCGACGACGAAGAGCGCGCCGGTCTCGGCGGTCAGCTGGTTGACCGCCTGGCTCAACGGGTCGTCCTGGGTGTGCCACGCGCTCACGCCGAGGCTCATGTTGATCACCTTGGCGCGCTCGGCCCGCGCGGCCCACTCCATGCCCGCGATGATCCCCGAGATCGAGCCGCTGCCGTTCTCGTCGAGGACCTTGCCGATCACGAGGTCGGCGTCGGGGGCCACGCCCCGCTCCTTGCCGCCGGAGGCGGCGCCCGTCCCGGCCACGGTGGAGGCGGTGTGGGTGCCGTGCCCGTTCCGGTCGATCACGTCCTGGCCGGGGATGAAGCTCCGGGAGGCCACCACCCGGTCGGCGAGGTCCGGGTGGGTGGTGTCCACCCCGCTGTCCAGGACGGCCACCCGGACACCGTCGCCGGTGCCGCCTGCGGCCCACGCCGCGGGCGCGCCGACCTGGGCGGTGGTGTCGGCCAGGGTGGCCTTCGCCCTGCTGTCGAGCCACACCTTGTCCACGCCGGCCGCGAACGAGGGCACCGACGTGGCGCCGCTGCGGGCCGACGCCGTCTGGCGTGCGGTGAGGGCGGACCAGAAGTCCGCGGCCTGCGATCGGCGGGCACGGATCGCCTCGCCACGGACGGAGGGAAGCTCCAGCGTGGTCCGCGCGCCCGGCAGGGTGGTGCCGGTCCTGAGCTTCGCCGACCCGGTCGTACGGGTGACGATCAGGGGGAGCTCGGCGGTCCGCGCGTCGTCGTAGCCCTCGGCGACGAGCTTGGTGACGTCGAACAGCTGCTTGTCGAGTCGCCCGGTGGCGAGGTAGGGCATCGCCTCGTCCGGGTACACGTAGGTGTCCCGGCCCTCCGTCGAGATGCGCACGGAGCCGGTGGCGCCTGGCGCGCGCGTCACGTCCACCGAGGGGGTTGCGCCGTGCACGCCCGGGGTCACCGTCACCCGGTCGCCGGTGATCAGCGTGACCGTGACTGGCGTGCGGTCCGCGTTGCCGCTCGGCGCGGTCCCGGCCGGCGGCGGTGGGGGCGGTGGGGCGCCGTGCGCCGCCGTGGGGGTGAGGAGAGCGGCGACGAGTGTGACGCCTACCGCTGCCGCCGCAGATCTTCGGGTGCGCGAGATCCGCGGACTGTCTACAGAGTTCACCATGAGGCGAATCCGATCACCTCAAGAGATTCATGTAAAGATCATCATTTTTGCCGGGGCGTTGCGAGCGCGTTGCGCATCGGCCGGGACGTTCCGCACGATCCGGTCCCGTGAATCGTCGCGGAACCGACGTGCCGAGGTTGCGCCCTTCGGCGAGGATGGGCACATGTCTTCATTCGGTAAGTGGTGGGGCCGCCTGAGCGCGGTCTTCGGTGCGGTCGTCCTCGCGGTCTTCGTGCCCGTCGCGGCCTGGGCGTCCACGGGCACCGGCGAGATCGTGGTGGAGGCCGCCCGGCGGCGGGGCCGCGGCGGCTTCGGGGTGCTCCCGCTGCTCTGCTGCCTGGTCGTGGTCGCGATCATCGTGTTCCTGGTGCTGCGTCTCATGCGCAACCGCCGAGGTGGCCCGCCGCGCTGACCGAGGCGCGGAGACGCCGGAGGTCACCAGCGGCCGGCTCCGGGCTGGTCGCCGGTGCTCACCGCCGCCAGGGCCGCGATGGCCTGGGACAGGAAGCGAGCGGTGGCCTCGCGGGTCCCGTCGCGCCGGACGCGGATCCGCTCGGCGGCGGCGACCAGCAGGCTGCGTACCTTGGCGTGCCCCTGGGGCGGCGGCGCCGGCGCCGGCCCGAGCAGGTCGGCGATGCTGGCGCCGAACGCGGCGGCGCGTCGCTGGGCCGAGTCGGTGATGCTGCCCTCGGCGTAGCGGCGGACCGCCGAGCTGGCGTTCAGGCCACGCTCGTGACCGAGGACGGTGCCGACCTCGCCGTTGGTGGTCAGGAAGTTGATGACGTCGGCGACCACGTCCGGGTGACGGGTGCCCCGGAACGCCGCCCAGTACATCGACGCGCGGGCCCACTGCGCCGCCGGGGGGCCGGGAAAGCCGACGATGCCCAACTCGGACTCGGTGAGTCGTTGCAGCTCCGGTAGTTGGTGCGACCAGGCGAAGGAGGCGGCGGTCGCCCCGTTCACCACAAGTTGCCGGGCCGGCTCGCCGCTGTCGGCCTGCTCGACAAGGGCCGCGCTCGGCGTGGCCCGCCCCCGGCGGGCCCGCTGCCACAGCTCGAACCACGCGATCAGCTCGTCCGCGCCGAAGCCGAGCTGGTTGCCTCGGTAGAACTCGCCGCCCTGCGACCGCAACCAGAGCCAGAGCGCCCGGTAGTCACCCGACCCGTCCATGGTGCCGGCCACCCGGCCGTCGCTGGCCTCGGTGACCTGCGTGGCCCAGGAGACGTAGTCGGGCCAGGTCATCCCGGCGCGCGGCTCCGGCATCTGCAGCTCCCGCAGCAGGTCCCGGTTGAACACCACGACGGCGTGCGTCTGCCCGGCGGCCACCGCCATCGTCCGCCCCTCCACCGTGCCGTAGCGGATCAGACCCTCCGGCAGGCCCTGCAGGTCCAGGTGGCGGTCGGTGAGGTCGAGGATGACCTGACGTTTGGTGTACTCGGTGAGCATGGCGTCGTCGATCTGGATCAGGTCCGGTACGTTCCCGCCGCCCGCCTGGGTGGCCAGCCGGTCGTAGTAACCGTCGGCGCCCTGCCAGGTGACCCGGAAGGTGACCCGGGGGTTGCGGTCCGAGTAGAGCCGCAGCGCCTTCTCGGTGAGTTCGGCCCGCTTGGTGCCACCCCACCAGAAGACCGACAGCTCGACGGGCCCGTCCTCGGTCGAGGTGGTGGCGCCGTCGCTGCACCCCGCCAGCCCACCGGACGCGAGCAGAGGTACGCCGAGCAGCGCGCTGAGCAGTCTGCGCCGGCCCGGGTCGGCGCCGAGGCGGTCGAGCGGGGGGCGAACAACGGGCACGGGGCTCTCCTGCACCTACGGGGGCGGCGGTCGGACCATTCACGCAGGCAGCGCACGAAGGTGTCAACGTCCGTCCGGTCACCCTCGGCTGGGTGGTCGAATCAGGCCCTCCCGATGTCGCGTGGTGTACTAGGGCGCGTGGAACTTCTGCACTCCGGCAAGGTTCGGGACGTCTACGCCGACGGCGACGATCTGATCCTGGTGGCCTCGGACCGCATCTCGATCTACGACGTGCCGCTGCCGACACCGATCCCGGACAAGGGCCGCCTGCTCACCGCGCTGTCGCTCTGGTGGTTCGAGCAGCTCGCCGACCTGGTGCCGAACCACGTCATCTCGGCCACCGACGTGCCCGCCGAGTTCGCCGGGCGGGCGATCCGCTGCCAGCGGCTGGACATGGTCCCGGTCGAGTGCGTCGCCCGCGGCTACCTGACCGGCGGCGGTCTGCGGGAGTACGAGCAGACCGGCTCGGTGTCCGGCGTACGTCTGCCGCGTGGGCTCGCCGAGGCGTCGATCCTGCCCGAGCCGATCTTCACGCCGTCGAGCAAGGCGCCAGCGGGTGAGCACGACGAGCCGATCACGTACGACGACGTGGTGGCCAAGGTGGGCGAGGCCACTGCCGAGCGACTGCGGCAGATCACCCTCGACATCTACCGGCGCGGCGCCGAACTGGCCGCCGACCGGGGCATCCTGATCGCCGACACCAAGATCGAGCTGGGCTGGGCGCCGGACGGCACCCTGGTCCTCGCCGACGAGCTGCTCACCTCCGACTCGTCGCGGTTCTGGCCGGCCGAGTCGTACCAGCCGGGCCGGGTGCAGTTCTCCTACGACAAGCAGTACGTGCGGGACTGGGCCACCGGCAGCGGCTGGAACAAGCAGCCCCCCGCTCCGGACGTGCCGGACGAGGTGATCGAGGCGACCCGGGCCCGCTACGTCGACGTCTACGAGAAGCTCACCGGCAACCGCTGGGAGTGACGGCTCACTCCACCCAGTCGAGGGTGCGCCGCACTGCCTTGCGCCAGTTGTGCAGCTCCCGGTCGCGCAGGTCCGGTGCCATCGTCGACTCCCACTGGGCGTCGGAGCGCCACTGCGCCCGCAGGGTGGCCAGGTCCGGCCAGAAGCCGACCGCCAGACCTGCCGCGTAGGCGGCGCCCAGGCAGGTGGTCTCGGTGATCCGGGACCGGACCACCGGCACGTCGAGGACGTCGGCGAGGAACTGCATGAGCAGACCGTTGGCGGTCATCCCGCCGTCCACCCGGAGCCGACGCAGCGCCACGTCGGAGTCGGCGTTCATGGCGTCGACCACCTCGCGGGTCTGCCACGCCGACGCCTCAAGCGCCGCCCGCGCCAGGTGCCCCTTGGTGATGTAGCCGGTCAGACCGGCGATCACGCCGCGCGCGTCGCTGCGCCAGTGCGGGGCGAACAGCCCGGAGAACGCCGGCACTACGTAGCAGCCGCCGTTGTCGTCCACCGTGCTGGCCAACTCCTCCACCTCGGCGGCCGTGGAGATCAGCCCGAGGTTGTCCCGCAGCCACTGCACGAGCGAGCCGGTGACGGCGATCGCGCCCTCCAGGGCGTACGCCGGTGGTTGGTCCTTGATCCAATAGGCGACCGTGGTGAGCAGGCCGTGGGTCGACGGGACCGGGGTGGCGCCGGTGTTGAGCAGCAGGAAGCTGCCGGTGCCGTAGGTGCACTTCGCCTCGCCCGGCTGGAAGCACGTCTGCCCGAACAGGGCGGCCTGCTGATCACCGAGCGCACTTGCCACCGGCACCCCGGCGAGCACCCCGCCGGCCATGCCGTACACCTCTGCGGAGCAGCGGATCTCCGGCAGCATCGCCGCCGGGACGCCCATCGCGTCGAGCAACTCCGGCGCCCAGTCCAGTGTCGTGAGGTCCATCAGCATGGTCCGGCTGGCGTTCGTCACGTCGGTGACGTGCTCGCCGGTCAGCTTCCAGACCAGCCAGCTGTCCATGGTGCCGAAGAGCACCTCGCCGCGCTCGGCGCGCTCGCGGAGGCCGTCGACCTCGTCAAGCAGCCAACGCAGCTTCGGCCCGGCGAAGTAGGTGGCCAGCGGCAGGCCCGTGCGGGCCCGGAACCGCTCCTCGCCGTACGCCGAGGCAAGCTCGCGCAGCAGCGGCCCGGTCCTGGTGTCCTGCCAGACGATGGCGTTGGCCACCGGGCGGCCGGTGGCCCGGTCCCAGACGACAGTGGTCTCCCGCTGGTTGGTGATGCCGACGGCGGCCAGGCCGGACGCGTCGGTGCCGGCGGCCCGCAGCGCCTCGGCGACCACCTGCTGGACGTTGTCCCAGATCTCCTCGGCGTCGTGCTCCACCCAACCCGGTCGGGGAAAGATCTGCCGGTGCTCGCGCTGGGCCACGGCGACGATGTCCCCGGCCCGGTCGAAGACGATGCAGCGCGAGGAGGTGGTGCCCTGGTCGATGGCGGCGACGTACTGGGGGGTCACCGCAGCACCGTACCCGGACGACAGCGCGGCGCGACAGGCGTCACTGCCGGTTCCGGCCCCGAGCCGTCGGCATCATGGGTTCCGGCCCGCAGCCGTCGGCGGCCGTCCGCTTCGCCTACCATGTGCGAACGTGCGCGACATCGCCGTTTTCAGTGGAACCGCCCATCCCGACCTGGCCGCCGAGATCTGCGCCCACCTGGGGGTGCCGCTGCATCCGGTGCGGGTCTCCCGGTTCGCGAACGACTGCCTGGAAGTCCAGTTGCAGGCCAACTGCCGGGAGCGGGACGTCTTCCTGATCCAGCCGCTGGTGCCGCCCGTACAGGAGCACCTGGTCGAGCTGCTGTTGATGATCGACGCCGCCCGGGGCGCCTCCGCCGGTCGGATCACGGTGGTGCTGCCGCACTACGCGTACGCCCGGTCGGACAAGAAGGACGCCCCCCGGATCTCGATCGGCGCCCGCCTCGTCGCCGACCTGCTCACCTCGGCCGGTGCGGACCGGGTGCTCGCGATGACCCTGCACTCGCCGCAGGTGCACGGCTTCTTCAGCGTCCCGGTGGACCACCTGCACGCGCTGCGGGAGTTGGCCACCCACTTCCGGCGCTACGACCTCAGCAACACCGTCGTGGTCTCGCCCGACCTGGGCAACGCCAAAGAGGCGGCGGCCTTCGCCCGGCTGCTCGGCACACCTGTCGCGGCCGGGGCGAAGCAGCGGTTCAGCGACGACCTCGTCAAGATCAGCGCGGTGATCGGCGAGGTGGCCGACCGGGACGTCATCGTGCTCGACGACGAGATCGCCAAGGGCAGCACGGTGGTCGAGCTGATGGAACACCTGCGCGGCCTGAAGGTCCGGTCGATCCGGCTCGCCTGCACGCACGGCCTCTTCTCCGGCGACGCGCTGCAGCGGCTCAGCGACCAGGACGGCGTCCTGGAGATCGTCTGCACCAACACGGTCCCCATCCCGGCCGCCAAGCGGGTACCCAAGTTGCAGGTCCTGTCGGTCGCCCCCGCCCTGGCCGAAGCGACACGCCGAATCCACAACGGAGAGTCCGTCTCCGCCCTCTTCGCCTAACCACCCCCCACCCCCGCCCCCGCCCCCCGCGCCCTGCCCCCTGCCTCGCTCCCCGCCCCTCCCGCGCCGATCTTGCAGTTTCGGTCGTCGAAGAACGTGGAATGCCCTTTACGTCGGGACAGCAAGTGCAAGATCTGTGAAGGTTGCTGTCAAGCGGTGGCTTCGAGGATGCGCCAGATTTGGCGGGCTATGTAGCGTTTGAGGCTGCGGGTGATCTC
>NZ_JBSGIV010000097.1:0-18755 GCF_053605225.1 Micromonospora sp. NPDC003944 | reverse complement strand
GCGTCATCCGGAGCGGTTCCGGTGACGCAAACCTCTTGATCAACAGGGTCGGGCAGGGTTGGGCAGGGTCGGGGGGGTTGGGCAGGGTTGGGCAGGGTTGGGCAGGGTCAGCGGACCATGGAACCTACTACCGGCTTCGTGAGCAGTGCCGACTGGTTGCGCTGGATACCCGGGTCGAGGGTCTTGGCCACGAAGATCGCGTGCCAGATGCAGAAGATCAGCACCGTCCACACCTTGCGGGAGTGGTCGGCCTCCTCCCGCTTGTGCTCGTCGAGCAGCCGCAGCGCGTACGACAGGTCGAGCAGGTCGCCCGCGCCCGAGGTGCTCAGCACGTGCCGGGCCCACTCGTACATCTCGCCGCGCAGCCAGACCCGGGTCGGGGTCGGGAAGCCCAGCTTCTTGCGGTTGACGATGGCCGGCGGCACGACGCCCTGCAACGCCTGGCGCATCGCGTACTTGGTGGCGTCGGAGCGCGGCGGCAGCTTCAGGTCGACCGGGATCTTCGCCGCGACGTCGAAGACCTCACGGTCGAGGAACGGCACCCGCACCTCGAGCGAGTGCGACATCGAGATCCGGTCGGCCTTCACCAGGATGTCGCCGCGCAGCCAGGTGTAGAGGTCGACGTACTGCATCTTGGTGACGTCGTCGAGCTCCGTGCACTCGGCGTAGATCGGGGCGGTGACATCCGTGTAGCGCACCGAGGGGTCGTAGCGGCGCATCAGGTGCTGCTTCTCCTCCTCGGTGAACATCCGGGCGTTGCCGTAGTAACGCTCCTCGATCGGGGTCGTGCCGCGCTCCAGGAAGCTCTTGCCCTTGACCCCCTGCGGGATCGCCTTGGAGACCGCGCGCAGCCCCTTCTGCACACCGCCGGGCAGGCCGTTGACGCTGCCCAGTGACAGCGGCTCCCGGTAGATCGTGTAGCCGCCGAAGAACTCGTCCGCACCCTCACCGGAGAGCACCACGGTGACGTGCTCGGCGGCCTTCTTGGCCACGAAGTAGAGGGGCACCAACGCCGGGTCGGCCACCGGGTCGTCCAGGTGCCAGACGATCTTCGGCAGCGCGTCGATCATGTCCTGCGGACCGATCTTGGTGGGGATCGTCGTGACGTCGAGGTGCCGGGCGGAGTCCTGGGCGACGTCGATCTCCGAGTAACCCGGCACGTCGTAGCCCACCGTGAAGGTCAGGATGTTCGGGTTGAACTCCCGCGCCAACGCCACCACCGCCGTGGAGTCGATGCCGCTGGACAGGAACGAGCCGACCGGCACGTCGGAGCGCATGTGCATGCGCACGCTCTCCCGCAGCGTCTCGCGGATCTCGTGGTAGAGCTTCTGCTCGTCGTCGACCGGCGCCGGCCGGAACACCGGCCGGTACCACCGACGTACGTCGATCCGGCCGCCGGGGGTCCAGTTCAGGTACTCCCCCGAACCGATCCGGCTGATGCCCTTGTGCAGGGTGCCGGGCTCGGGGACGTACTGGAGGGTCAGGTAGTGGCTCAGGTTGGCGGGGTCGACGCCCGCGTCGCCCTGGTAGTTGCTGTGTGCGAAGGGCAGCAGCGCCTTCTTCTCCGAGGCCAGGTAGAGGCCGTCGGCGGTCTCCAGGTAGTGCATCGGCTTGATGCCGAAGTAGTCGCGAGCACCGAACGCCCGGCGCTCCTGCCGGTCCCAGATGACGAAGGCGAACATGCCGCGCAACCGGGTGAGCACCTGCTCACCCCAGTAGTGGTAGCCCGCGACGATCACCTCACCGTCACCGGCGGTGGCGAACTGGGCACCGAAGTTTCTGATCAACTCCTCGCGCAGCTCGATGTAGTTGTAGATCTCGCCGTTGAAGGTCAGCAGGTAACGGCCGTTCGCGTAGGGCAGTGGCTCGTGGCTCGACGCGACGTCGATGATGGCCAGCCGCTTGTGGGCGAACACGCCGTCCGCGTACCGGCCGGAGGCGTCGCCGACCACCTCGACCCCGGTCTCGTCGGGGCCGCGGTGGTGCAGGCATTCCAACGCTCCGGCGATGTGGTCGCGATGCGCAGCGGCGTTGCCGTTCGCGCTGAAGAAGGCCAGAAGTCCGCACATGGTGGCCATCTTTCCACGCGCGTTGTCGGCCCTTGCAGCCGTCCGTCGATCCGCCCGACTCCCGGGGGGCGTTACCGCGAACCGGGCGCGCGGTACCGTCGGGACCAGCAACGTAGCGGAGGGAGCGGCGCAATGACCGAGGGACAGACCGACGGTACGCCGACGGACGGTACGGAATCGCACGATCCGGACTTCCCGGAGGCGTTCCTGTCCTTCATGCGGCAGGGCTGGCGCGACACCGCGCTCCCCGTTACGCCCCGCCCGGAGACCCCCAACTACGCCAAGCGGCGGGCGACCCTCTCGGCTGCCTTCCCCGGCGAGACGCTGGTGATCCCCACCGGCACCGAGAAGGTCCGGGCCAACGACACCGACTACCCGTTCCGGCCCGGCAGTGACTTCGCCTACCTGACCGGCGACCACGACGCCGACAGCGTGCTGGTGCTGCGGCCGAACGGCTCCGGGCACGACGCGATGCTGTACATGCGGCCCCGGTCCTCCCGGGAGACCGACGAGTTCTTCCGCAGCCGCAACGGCGAGCTGTGGGTGGGCCGCCGGCACACCCTCGGCGAGAAGTCGACCGAGCTGGGCCTACCCACCGCCGACCTGACCGCACTGGAAGCGACGCTCGCCGACCTCGCTCCGGGGCGTACCCGCGTGTTGCGTGGTTTCGACGCCCAGGTGGACGCGGCCGTCCGCCCCTACGACGGGCCCCGCGCCGAGGGCCAGCCGGCCCGGGACCGCGAGCTGGCCATCGCCATCTCGGAGATGAAGCTGGTCAAGGACGAGTGGGAGATCGGCCAACTCCAGGACGCGATCGACGCCACAGTGCGCGGCTTCGAGGACGTGGCCCGGATCCTGCCGGCCGACCGTGCGGTCTCCGAGCGGCTCCTGGAGGGCGTGTTCGCGCTGCGGGCCCGCCACGACGGCAACGACGTCGGGTACGGCTCGATCGTCGGCGCCGGCGAGCACGCCACGATCCTGCACTGGGTGCACAACCACGGCGCCACCCGACCCGGTGACCTGCTGCTGATGGACATGGGGGTCGAGGGCCACAACCTCTACACCGCCGACGTGACCCGGGTCCTGCCGGTGAGCGGACGCTTCACCGCGCTGCAACGCCAGGTCTACGACATCGTGTACGCCTCGCAGCAGGCCGGCATCGAGGCCATCCACCCCGGCGTGAAGTTCAAGGACGTCCACCTGACCTGCATGCGGGTCCTCGCCGAAGGCCTTTCCGACCTGGGTCTGCTGCCGGTGAGCGTGGACGAGGCGATGGACGAGAAGTCGACGGTCTACCGCCGGTGGACGCTGCACGGCTTCGGCCACATGCTCGGCATCGACGTGCACGACTGCTCCAACGCGCGCAAGGAGACGTACCGCGACGGCGCGCTGGGCGAGGGCTACGTGCTCACCGTCGAGCCCGGCCTGTACTTCCAGCCCGAGGACGAGCTGGTCCCCGCCGAGCTGCGCGGCGTCGGCATCCGGATCGAGGACGACGTGCTTGTCACCGCGACCGGTGCCACGAACCTCTCGGCCGGGCTGCCCCGCACCTCCGACGAGGTCGAGACCTGGCTAGCCGAGCAGCGCGAAGCCGGCCCCCGCCTGCCCAGCTGACCCACCCACCACTTCTGCCCGTCCCGCGTGACCTCTCGTCCAGGGCTGGCGGGTCGAGGCCCGGCCCCGTAATCCACTCGGTTTCCTGAAAGTCGCGCTATCCCAGCCGCTCGGATAGCGCGATTTCCAGGAAGCCGAGTGGATCACGCGCCGGGGGCGAGGTAGGGGCGGTATTCGCACAGCTCAAAGCCCTCGACTGCGATGACACATCGTGTCGCGCGCCGCCCCTAGTGGGCTCACCACGTCGACCGGCCTCGCTGTCGACCGAACGCGCCACCGACTGGCCGCCACAGGCAACCTCGCCGCACGCTGACCCCACCGCACGCTGACCCCACCGGCACGGTGACCCCACCGGCACGCTGACCCCACCGCACCCTGACCCCACCGCGCGCTCACCGCGCCCCGCGCGGCCGCGCCACAGGCCAACCTGGCCGGTCCAGTGGAATCCGAAGGCCAGCCGGTAAGCGGTGCAGCGCCGCGGCGGTGCCCCTCGCCGTGAGGTGACTCCGCCAGAAGTCGACCCCGCCTTGATCCACTCCGTTCCCTGAAAGTCACGCTATCCCGGCCGCTCGGATGGCACGTTTTCCAGGAAGCCGAGTGGATCAAGGCTGGGCAGCCTTGATCGCCACCCGCACGCCCGCGCCCCCGGCCTGGCGAGCGATGCGCTCGCCCGTGCCGCGACGCCTCTCACTGACGTTTGTGCTGCTCAGAGGCCTTCATCCCACCCCGACCCGGGTGCCCGCCGTCACGTCGGCTGCGCCGAATGCGTGGTTATCTCGGATGCGTCCGCATCGCGAAGATGGTTCTCATACGGTGGGGATCAGTGGCTGCAACCCATTTGTAGCTGGTCGTGGCACCTCGGGTGGTGCGATCCCGTCTGGTAGCAGGAAAGGGCGGAAGGCTCTGATGTCCAACGACGTAACGAGTACCGACGGCGGGGCGTCGACAGCTCCGCCGACACGGCGAAGGCGGGCGCTCTGGGTCGCCGGTGTGGCCGGGCTGACCGGCGTGGTCGGCCTGGCGGCCCTCGGCGGCGTCGCCGCTCGGGACGACAAACCGAAGTCCGAGCAGGTGTCCGACGCGCAGCCGTCGACCAACCGGCAGAACGTCAGCGACGGCGGCGGCGCGGACAAGAACGGCGCCAAGGACGACGGCGGTCAGGGCGACGACTGGAGCAGCGACGACTGGAGCGGCTTCGACGACCAGTCCGGCAAGGATGGCAAGGATGGCCGGGACGGCAAGCACGACGAGAAGGACCGCACCAAACAGGTCCCGTGCGACACCGACAAGCTCATCCAGGCGATCACGTTCGCCAACAACGAGGACGGCGGTGTGCTGGAGCTGGCCAAGGGCTGCACCTACACGCTGACTCGCAACCAGGACGGCAACGGCCTCCCGGTGATCACCGAGCACATCACCCTCAAGGGTGAGCACACCACCATCGGCCGCGAAGCCACGGCCGACTACTTCCGCATCCTCAACGTCGGTGCCGGCGGGCACCTCACGCTCAAGGGCCTGAGCATCAGGGGTGGCCAGACCCTTCAATCTGCGATAACCGCCGACCCGGCGACGGTCTGGGCGCCGTACTCCGCAGTGGTCCGCACCACCGTGGCCAAGCCACCGGCCGCCACCGCAGCGCCGGCCAAGGCCACCACCAAGACCGCGCCGCCCGCCAAGGCAGCACCCGCCAAGGCAGCGGCCACCAAGGCAGTGGCCACCAAGGCAGCACCCGCCAAGGCAGCAACAGCCAAGCCGGTAGCCGCGCCAGCGACGCCGGTGGGCGCCGCGACGGCGGTGACGCCGCTTGTCGAGCAGCCCGGGTTCAGAGACGGCGCCGGGGTGCTCGTGCAGCCTGGTGGTCGCGCGGAGATCCTGGACAGCGAGTTGCTCTACAACCAGTCCAGCGGCAACGGCGGCGGGTTGGCCAACTTCGGCAGCACCAGGCTCAGCAAGGCGACGGTCGCGCACAACACCGCGTTCTTCTTCGGCGGTGGCATCTTCAACGCCGGCGTACTCCAGGTCGACGAGTCGAAGATCAAGGACAACACCGGGATCATCGGCGGCGGCGGCATCTCGAATGGTGCTGCGGAGATCTTCACCGAGGACGTCGACGGCGGCTCGGTCTGGGTCTACAAGAGCGAGATCACCGACAACGAGACGCTCGGCTTCGGCGGCGGCGTCCTGGACGTCGAGGGCACCACCACGTTGCACCAGACGACGGTCAGTGACAACACCGCGGTCCTCGCCGGTGGTGGCGTCGCGGTGGCCGACAGCCAGCTCACCCTCAAGGACGCCACGGTGGCCAAGAACAGCACCGCCGGCGTGGGTGGTGGCCTGGCGGTGGCCTTCGACAGCGTCGCGACGATCGAGAACAGCAGGATCAAGGACAACACCGCGGGGTTCTTCGGTGCCGGCCTCTACAACGAGGACAGCGTCACCACGCTGCGCGAGACCGAGGTGTCGGGCAACCGTGCCGTCGGCCCGCTCGGCAGCGGCGGCGGCATCTACAACACCGACGGCGGCGAGGTCAGCCTCCACCGGACGAAGGTGACGCACAACTTCGCCACCCTGCCGCCGGGCGGGATCTCCAACGGCCTCGGCAGCTTCGTGCGGCTCGACGACGAGTCCGTCGTGTCCGCCAACCGCCCCACCAACTGCCTGAACGTTCCCGACTGTTTCTGAGCGGAACGGATGGCTGATCCACATAGAGGGTGCGCCCTTCCGAGCCCTGACCGGCTCGGAGGGGCGTACCCATTTGGGCAGGTCAGGGGCGCTCAGGGCGGCTTGGGCGATGCCGTGCCGGTCCGCACCCCGTTGTGAGCAACATGAACCGAATGTGGGCTTCTCTCGGATAAGCCCGCGAGGCGAGGAACCTTCTCATACGGTGGTTTTGGGAGCTACAACCGATTTGTAGCAGGGGACGCCCGTCTGACGGCGGCGACCCTGTCTGGTACGAGGAGAGGGCAGAGAGCTCCGATGTCCAACTACCTAACGAACAACGAAGCCTCCGGGCGGGCGACGGCCAAGCGCCGCCGCAAGCTCTGGCTCGCCAGTGGCGTGGCCGGTTTGACGGGCGTGATCAGTCTCGCGGCGGTGGGCGTCGCGGGCAGCGCCGGAGCGGTCGGCTTGAACTGGAACACCGCGCAGGTCAGCAAGGACGGCGACCAGCGGGGTGACGAAGGGCGCGACTGGGACAAGGACCAGAACCGGGACGACAACAAGGACCGGGACAAGGACCACGAGCGCGGGAAGGAGGTGCCCTGCGACACCGACAAGCTGATTCAGGCCATCGTGTTCGCCAACAACAAGCACGGCGGTGTGCTGGAACTGGCCAAGGGCTGCACCTACAACCTGACCCGCAACGACTACCAGGGCAACGGCCTGCCGGTGATCACCGAGCGGATCACGCTCAAGGGTGAGCACACCACGATCGCCCGCGAGGCCACGGCCGACTACTTCCGGATCCTCAACGTCGGCAGCGGTGGACACCTCACCATCAAGGGCCTGACCATCAAGGGCGGCCAGACCCTCGAGCGGTACAACGGTGTCGAGCCGGCGGCCGTCTGGGCGTCGTACTCGGACTCCGAGGCCATCGCGGCGCAGGTGAAGGCAGGGGTTCCGCTGAACCAGGCCCTCACCGCCCGGCAGGCCAACCCGAAGGCGGGCCTGACGGCGGCGCCGAAGGTCACGGCCAAGGCCGCGCCGGCTGCCAAGGCGGGCGTCGTCACGCCGCTCGTCGAGTACCCGGAGGACACCGACGGTGCCGGCATCCTGGTCCAGCCGGGTGGCACCGCCGAGATCCTGGAGTCCGAGGTCGTGCTGAACCAGTCGGGCAGCAACGGTGGTGGTGTGGCCAACTTCGGCACCACGAAGATCTGGCACAGCACCGTGACCCGTAACACCGCCTTCTTCTTCGGTGGTGGCGTGTTCAACGCCGGCCTGCTCAAGGTCGAGGAGTCGAAGATCAACGACAACACGGCCATCATCGGTGGTGGCGGTATCTCCAACGGCGCCGCGGAGATCTTCGCCGACGACGTCGACGGAGGAACGGTCGAGCTGAAGAAGGCCGAGATCACCGACAACGAGACGCTGGGCTTCGGCGGTGGCTACCTCGACATCGAGGGCAACACCACGGCGTACGAGACGAAGTTCGTCTCGAACACCGCGGTCCTCGCCGGTGGCGGTATCGCCGCTGCGGACAGCCAGCTGAACCTGCACCACGTCACGGTGGAGAAGAACAGCACCGCCGGTGTCGGTGGCGGTGTGGCCATCGCCTTCGACAGCGTGGCCACGTTCGAGAAGAGCAGCATCAAGGACAACACCGCCGGCTTCTTCGGCGGCGGGCTCTTCAACGCCTTCAGCGTCACCACGCTGCGGGACAGCGAGGTCGTCGGCAACCGGGCCATCGGCCCGATCGGGGTCGGCGGCGGCATCTTCAACATCTTCGGCGAGGTCAACCTGTCGAAGACGAAGGTCGCCCACAACTTCTCGACCTTCGCTCCGGGCGGTGTCTTCAGCTTCTTCGGGGAGGTGCGGGTGGACGACAAGTCCGCGATCACCGCGAACCGCCCGACGAACTGCCTGGCCATCCCGGGTGGCACCATCGAGAACTGCTTCGCCTGATCACCCTTCGGGTGACGAGATAGCAGAGTACCAACGGGCCGGCCCCCTTCCGCGAGACGCGGAAGGGGGCCGGTTCACGTCACTTCTGGACGAAGACCGCCACGCTGCGCGCCGGTACGGTGAACCCGCCGGTCGCCCGGTCGAACGAGGCGGTACGCAGCACCGGGTCGGCCGAGTCGACGAGCGCCGGGTGCAGTGCCACGTCCGCGTCGCGCAGACCGGTCACCGTCTGGGTGGCCGACGACGGGGTGGCGTTGAAGACGACGGTCACCGACGTCCACGGCCCTCCCAGCCCCCGGGCGTCCAGGGTCATGGTCAGCACACCCGGCGTCTCCTGGGCGCCGGACAGCGGGAACGCGACCCGTCGCTGCACCTGCTCCGCGGTGGTCAGCCCGAACACCGGCGACGACGCCCGGATGCGCAGCAACTCGGCGTACCGGGCGTCGGTGGTGTGGATCGCCGCGCAGTCCGGCACCAGCGCCGGGTCGGCCAGCAGCGGCTTGGCGTACGACCACTTGTCCTCGTTGTCGGGCGCGGGCGGCAGACCGACGCCGAACCCGTTGCCCCGCTCGCAACCCCAGCGGATCTGGTTGAACCAGTCACCGGAGTTGTACGAGTTGCGGTCGAGCGACTTCGACCGCAGCCGTTCGGTGCCGGCGGTGACGAACCCGGTGCCCTGCCCCAGCACCACGGTGCCCAGCGCCAGCACCTGCATCCGGGAGCGGTCCGCCGCCGAGGTGGCCTGCGGCAGTTTGTACGCCAACGCGTCGTACAGGATCTCGTTGTCGTGTGCGTCGGTGTAGGTGACGGCCTCCCCCGGCGCGGCGGTGTAGCCGGCCGGGGAGCCGTTGTAGTCCACCTGCGCCCCGGTGACCTGCCGCCCGGCGGTGTCGGTGAACCGGTAGCCGCGCAGGTTGCCGGTGAGCCCCACCTTGATCAGGTCGTGGGCGTGCAGCAGCCGGGTCTTCTGTTCGGTCGGTGACCCGTTCACCGCGTCGCCGTTCGGGTCGGTGTAGAGCCCGGAGGCGAAGCCCTGCACCCGTGGGTTGGCGTCGAACGGTCCGCCGCCGCGCACCGCGTCGCGCAGCCGGTCGTTGAAGGTGCCGATGCCGGTGCCGGCCATGTTGGCCTGGGTGGCCTGCACGAACCGGGCGTCGTTGGCGACCTCACCGAAGTTCCAGCCCTCGCCGTAGAGCAGGATCGACCGGCCGTCCACGCCGTCACGGGCGACGGTCAGCCGGTCCAGTGCCGCACGGACGGCCAGGATGTTCGCCTTCGGGTGGTGACCCATCAGATCGAAGCGGAAACCGTCCACCTTGTACTGCTTCGCCCAGGTGAGGAGCGAGTCGACCACCAGCTTGCCCATCATGGCGTGCTCGGGGGCGGTGTTGGCGCAGCAGGTGGAGTTGGCCACCGCACCGTCCTCAAGCAGCCGGTGGTAATAGCCGGGCACGATCTGGTCGAGCACCGACTTCGCGTCGGTGCCGGCCGCCGCCGTGTGGTTGTAGACCACGTCCATGACCACGCGCAGCCCGGCGTCGTTCGCCCCGGCGACCATCCGCCGGAACTCGCCGGTGCGTGCCGCGCCGACCGGGTCGACGGCGTAGCCGCCCTCGGGCACGGTGTAGTGCAGCGGGTCGTACCCCCAGTTGTAGCCGTCGGTCTCGGCGACCGCCGCCACGCACTTCTGCTGCTCGGCCGAGTCCGGCGGGAGCGCCGCCAGCTCGCAGGCCGGCTGGCGCTGGTCGGCCCGCCGCTCGGGGATCGTCGCGAAGTCGAACGCCGGCAGCAGGTGCAGGTGGGTGACCCCGGCGTCGCCGAGCGCCCGCAGGTGGGTCATGCCGGCGGTCTTCGGGTCGGTGAAGGCGAGGAACGTCCCCCGCCGGTCGGCCGGCACGGTCTCGTCGGCGATGGAGAAGTCCCGCACGGACAGCTCGGTGATCTGCGCCTTCGCGGGCGGCACCGGCGCCGGTTTGCGCAGGGTGCGCCACCCGGCCGGGGCCAGCGCCGGGTCGTTCAGGTCGACGAGCTGGCTGTGCGTGGAGTCGGCGGCGAGGGCCACCGAGTACGGGTCGGTGACGGTCGCGGTGACCACCCGCTGCGCCGCCGGCTGCCAGGCCCGCACCTCGTAGCGGTAGTACCTGCCGGTCCAGGAGCGCTCACCGCGCACCGACCAGACGCCGGTGCGGTCGTCGCGGCGCATCGGCACCGTCTTCGGCGCGGCGGTGGGCGAGTCGAACAGGTGCAGGCGCACGCTCTGGGCGGTCGGCGCCCACAGCGCGAGGCTCGGCGTCCGCCCCGCGAACGTGGGCCCGAGGGTGGCGTCGGTCGCTCGGGAGTACACGTCGTCGATCACGCCGGGGGTCTGCACGCCCGTCGCGGCGAGCAGCGCGCCGTCGGCGTCGCGCTCGGTGACGAGCAACTGCCCCCGCAGCGCCGCCGGGACCGAGGCCAGGTCCGCGCGGTCCAGCGCGAAGCTACGGTACGACCACAGGTGCGGGAACCTGTCGCGTTGGGCCTCGGTGAGCCCGTTGCGCTGCGCCCGCAACGGCATCGTGGTGTACGTGCCGGTCAGCTCGCCGTCGACCACGCCGACCCCGCCGGTGGGCGCGACGACGAGCGCGTACGTCCTGCCGTCGGTCGACGGTCTCTGCCACGCCACGGTGGACCTGTCGATCCAGTGCGCCTTCTGCTTGCTGATGTCGGTGTCCCCGGTGGCGGTGGTGGCCGTCGACGGCAGCAGGCGGCCCGCCGTGGCGGCGAGCAGCCACACCTCCCGGCCGGCGCTGGCGAAGTCGAGCCGCTGGTCGTCGGGCAGGTCCTTGGTGTCACCGTTGTGGATGATGTAGTTCAGCCCGGTGGCACCGGCCGCCAGCGGCACCCGGAACACCGCCCCGAACGCGTCGACGGTGCTCGGCCGCAGCGGGGCGGACCACTCGGTCGGGTTGGCCGCCCCGTCCCACACGTGCAGGCCCCAGCCGTCGTAGTTGCCGTCGGCCCGCCGGTAGTGCAGCACGGCGGTGCCCTCCTCGACCGGCGGGTCCGGCTCACCGGTGGCCGCCTGCCGGCTCGGATAGATCGCCGGGTCACCCTGTTTGAGCCAGATCTCACCGGTCCGGGTGACATCGATGCTGCGGTCCTGGGCGACGTCCTTCGTACCAGCCTTGTCGACGACCAGGAAGTTCACCGACGCCGCACCCGGCTTGAGTTTCACCCAGGCGAACCGGCCGTAGGAGTCCTCGCCGGCGAACGGCTGCCCCTTCGGCCACTCGGTGACGTACGCCGGGTCGACGTCGCCCCAGGCGTAGAGCCCCCAGTCGTCGTACCCGCCGGCGGGGCGCTGGTAGTGCACCACCGCCCACTCCCGGGAACTGCCCGGCGCCGGGGACCCGACGACAGCTGTGGACCTGGCGGTGGCGGTACGGCCCCGACCGTCGCGGACCACCGCCTTGTACTCGACCCGGGTTCCACCGGCGAGACCGGTCAGGTCGTGCTGCACGGTGTACGGGGCGTGGTCGGCGCTGCCCAGCAGCGTCCACCGGCCGCCGGCGACCCGGGCCGCGACGGTGACGGTGGCCAGCGGATCGCCGGTCACCCGTGCGGTGACCGCTGCCCGGGTGGCGACGGGCGCACCAGGAACCGGGTTGGTGATGATGATCGTCGGCTTGTCGGCCGCCGCCGCGACGGGGCTGCCGGCCCGGTACACCACCGCCGACAGCGGCGGCACGGTGAGTGTCAGCTCCCCGTCCCCGCCTGCGGTGGCACGGTCGGTGCCGCCGTAGATGCCGCTGAAGGTGGCGCCGGCCGACCAGGTGTCCACGGTGACAGTCTGCGCGGTGTCCGCGTTGTTCAGCGCCACCACGTACTCGGTGCGCTCGGTCGGGGCGATCCGGGAAGCGGCGAAGACGCCCGGCCCGTCGTCCGCGTACCGGGTGACCTGCACCCCGTCGCGCAGCGCCGGGTGTGCCTGGCGCAACCGGCCCAGGTCGGCGATGGTCCGGTACAGCGGGTGGGCCGGGTCGAACTGGTCGTCGGCGTGGGTGCGGTCGGTGCCGAGCAGGTCGTCGTCGAGGTAGTCGGGGACCTTCGACGCGAACATGTCCTGGCGGGCGTCCTTGTCCCCACCCGGGCCGGTGAAGCCCTGTTCGTCGCCGGAGTAGACCACCGGCTGGCCACGGGTCAGGAACATCAACTGGTGCGCGAGCTGGTCACGACGCAGGTGGCTGGCCGGGTCACTGCCACCACCGGCGATGAACGAACCGATCCGGCCCATGTCGTGGTTGCCGAGGAAGGTGGGCAACCGGCCCGCGTCGGTGTCCCGGGCCGCGTAGAGGTCGTCGCGGGCGTACACGTCGGCGAGGGCCTTCGCGGGGCCGGCGCCGGCCGTGAAGCCCCGCGCGGCCTCCTGGAAGGCGAAGTCGAGGGTGGCGGGAAGGCCTCCCTGCCGGACGTAGCTGGAGCTGATCTCCGGGTCGGCGCTGTACACCTCGCCGAACATGAAGAAGTCCTTTTTGCCGGCCTTCTCGGCGGCCCGCTCGATGCCCTGGCTGAACTGCGGCCAGAAGTCCATGTTGACGTGCTTCACGGTGTCCAGCCGGAATCCGTCGACGCCGGTCGCGCCGATCCAGTCCCCGTACGCCTTGGTCAGCCCCCGGACCACCTCGGGACGCTCGGTCCACAGGTCGTCGAGGCCGAAGAAGTCGCCGTACTCGCTGTTCTCGCCGGCGAAGGTGGAGTCACCCCGGTTGTGGTACATGGTGACGTCGTTCAGCCAGGCCGGCACCTTGACGCTGGCGTCCTTCGGCTCGGCGAACGTCGGCGTGTACGGGAAGGACTCGTCGTCGACCGGCGGGAACGCGCGGCTGCCGTCGGCGTAGTTGCGGTCCTCGAACGCCCGGCCCTGGGCGTCGGTGTACGGCGAGGTCGCCTTGTCGACGTAGGCGTACCTGTCTTCGGCGTAGTTGATGACGTCGGCGGTGTGGTTGACGATCACGTCGAGGTAGATCTTCATGCCGCGCTGGTGGGCGAGCTTGACCAGCCGCTTCATCTCCTCCATGGTGCCGAAGTGCGGGTCCACCTGGGTGAAGTCGGTGATCCAGTAGCCGTGGTAGCCGGCGGAGATGTCGTTGCCGGCACCCTGCACCGGCCGGTTCTTGAAGACCGGGGCGAGCCAGATGGCAGTCGTGCCCATCCCCTGGATGTAGTCCAACTTGTCGATGACACCCTTCAGGTCACCGCCGTGGTAGAAGCCCTTGTCGGTCGGGTCGAGGCCGGTCCGCAGCCGGTCGCCGGTGAGGCCGCCCCGGTCGTTGCGGGGGTCTCCGTTGGCGAACCGGTCCGGCAGGACGAAGTAGAACTGCTCGGCCCGGGCGGAGGTGCCGCCCGCCTTCAGCAGCGCCTCGGCGGTGGGTTCGGCACTCCACTGCGGCGCGCCGGCGAGCACGAGTGGGGCGCCGTCGGACGGGCGGGGGCCTGCCGCGGCGGGGTGCACGGCGACCGGAGCGCCGACGAGCGTGACGGTGAGCAGTGAGGCAAGGGCCAGCAGGGCGGTTCCTGAAATCGGCGAGGGTCTCATCGACGCCTTCCTCTGGTCGCTGATGGGCGCACGCTAACCCTTGCCGAAACATTCTGCAATGCCTTGCAAACATGGTCGCAACACAGCAGCAACCTTGCGGAAGTGACGCTCAGAACCCGCCGCAGCGCACTCCGTCCACAGTGCAGTACCGCGGTGTGTGTGACGCCCGCTCCATGTGGAAACGCAACGACACCGAACCACCAGGCGACACCTCGACCCCGCTGACGTACGTGAAGCCGTCGTCGCTGTGCCGGACCGTCCCCTGCGGAACGCCCTCCACCCAGGCGGTCACCAGCCGCCCACCGGAGTACTCCAACCGCACCGTCCAACCACGGCTGCGGGCGGACGTGTTGACCATCGACACCTCGCCGATGAAGCCCCCGTCGAAGCTCTGCACCACCCGGTACCGCCCGGTCATCGCCGACTGCGCCGAGGCCGCCCGGCTCGGTGACCGCGTCGCCATCGGTCTCCCGGTCGGACCGGTAGTCGGACCGACCGACGGTGACCCGGACGCGGTGCTCGGCGGCAGCCCACTGGCCCGCCCGGACAGCCCCGGCATCACCGGCACCGGAGACGGCACCGACGTGGGCGCGCTCGGCACCGACGCCGCGGACGGCACCGGCAGCGCCGGCGGCTGCGCGGCGTCCGGCGCCGGGCTACGTCCCCGGTACGCGCCCAGGGCCACGATGAGCAGGACCACCATCACGACGACACCGGCACCCACCACGATCCAGGGTGACGTGGCGATCGCCACCGGACCGTGCGGCGAGCGCGGAACACGGCGCATGCCGGACATGTACCTCCTTCAGTGGACCGTCCGGGCAGCGTAGCGATCGGTGGCCCGAGCCGGGAAGCCTCGACGGCGTACCACCGCCACAGCAGGGCCTCGGCTCCAGCTCAACCGATCCGGCAGTCGACCCCGTTGATCGTGCACGTGAGCGGCCGCTGCGCCGACTCACCCCAGCCGACGCGCAGCCGCAGCGTCCGCGAGTCACCAGGCTCCATCGAACGGGTGCCGCGCACCACGAACTTCCCGTGCCCACGCCCCCGCACCGAGACGCCCGAGTCGTCACCGACCCGCAGAGCCCACGTGTCGTCGTCGAACGCCAACTCGACCTGCCAGTCCATCGACCGACTCGACGTGTTGTCGATCGACAGCGACGCGGACTCCCCGTCCCAGCCGTCCGTACCGACCTGGTACCGGGCGCTGACCGCGCCGTCCGCCGACGCCGACGGCGCCACCAGGACACTCGTCCGACCCGGAGTCGGCGAGCCGGTCACGGTGGCCCGCGGCGACGGCGTCCGACTGCTTCGCGACGGACGCGGAGACACCGAGCGCCGCTCCACAGCGGCCGGGGTCGGCCCACTTGTGGCCGACGCCGCGCCCGGCACGGTCGGCAGGAACGCCGGAGGCGCGGCCTGCGGCGCGGCGTCCCGCTCCCTGGTCCGGAACGACAACAGCGCGACCACCAGGAGCACCACAAGCGCGCACACACCGAGCAGCACCACGATCCACGGCACCGACGCCAACACCCGCGCCGAACGCGAACCTGCCGCACCATCCGGCCGCACCGCCATCAGGTCTCCCCTCGTCCCCCACCGACGCGACAGCGTAGCCAGCGCCGCACCGACCGGAAACCGGGTGGGTACGGATCGGGCCGACCGGCCCCGGTCGGTCAGCCCGTCCGGACGACCGTGCAGATGAGTGGGCCGTCATCCGAGATACGCAGCAGGTAGCGGTACCGCTCCCCCGGCACCGCGTGCCCCCGGCTGTCCAGGAACTCCCACTCCACCGCCACCATCGTCAACAACGCGGACACCTGCTGTACGTCCTCGATCCGGGCGTGGGCCGCGACCAACTGCCGGTCCTGGTAGTCGGGCGCCGCACCCACGAAGGACAGCGCCACCGCCGCGGTGGACGTGAACGAGAAGCTGTAGGTGTCGGCCACCACCAACCCCGGCAGGGAGTAACAGCCAGCGATGGCCGGCAGGTCGCCGGAGGTCAACGCCACGCCGTACCGGTCGAAGAAGTCGGCCAACGTGTCAAGATCCGTGGAGGCGTTCACGGTCACACCAATTGCCGGTGACCGCCCAGGTCAAACCTCAGCGCGACGGCACCCGCACCTCGATCTCCGAACCCAACCGGGCGTCGGCGGCCAGACCGAGGTCGTCCCCGCTCCAGAACCGTCCCGGGTCATACCAGTTCGGACGCCGACCCGCCGGCAACAACCCCATGGCCTCATAGGTCACTGCCACCACCTCGGCGCAGTACGCCGTCTCCAGCGCCCGGTCCCGCTCTCCCGCTGACCCGGCCGGGCTGGCGACGGCCGGGGTCGGCCGAAGTGCCGGCCGGCCGGGGCGCGGCAGCGCCGGCACCCGACCCCGCACCCAGCGCCACGCCAACTGCGCCGTCGACGGGAACGGCGTACCGTCCAACCGCGCGATCGTCCGCAGCACGGCCCGCTCCATCTCCCCGTCCGCCGGCGGGTCGAGCTGCCGCAGCCAGGCCCGTTGGCCGTACCGGTTGGCCCAGACGCAGACCGCGTCCCGCAGGTCGTGCAGTTGGACGCCGCGCTGGTGGGTGCCCGACCACAGGTCCGGCAACGACCTGCCCAACTCGGCGTGCCACATCAGCGGCGGCATGTCGTCAAGCACCACCGCCATCCCGACGTGGTTCACCGGACTGTTGGTGGTGAACTGGATCGCCCGGTCCGGCACGCTGCGACCCCGGAACACCCACACGTCGCCGGTGCGGGTCAACTCGACGGCCTCATCCAGGCTGATGCTCATGAGGGTCTAGCCTAGGCCGATGCGGCAACGAATGCGGTGGTGGAAGGTTCTCGGTCTGGCCGGCCTCGCCGGCGTCGCGGCCTCCGGCGTGGTCATCGCGCGGGCCGAACGGCGGCGGCGTGCGTACACCCCGGAGGAGATCCGGCAGCGGCTGCTGGAGCGGCACGCCCAGGCCGGCGACGCCACGAAGCCCGCCGACCCGACCTGACCCACCGTCTCCTGTCGACAGTCGGCGGGGCGACCGGGGCAGGTCGAAGATCGATACGATGAGGGTATGACGACGCCCGTCGCACAACGGCCCTTCGTCCTGTCCACCCCGGCCGCGCCGATCGAACGACACGGCAGCGTAGACCTGCACCTGCCCACCGCCAGCGATCCCGCGCCCGCAGTCGTGGTGGTGCACGGCGCCCCACTGCCACCCGACGCGCCCGACCCCCGCGACTGGCTGCTCTACCGCGGCTACGGCGCACTGCTCGCCGCGAGCGGCGTGGTCACCGCGCTGGTCAGCTACCAGGTGTCCGACCTGTTGGCGCTGCCTGCCGCCGCCGACGACATCGCCGCGATGGTCGAGCAGGTCCGCGCCGACCCGCGGGTCGACCCCGAGCGGGTGGTGCTGTGGTTCTTCTCCGGCGGCGGCCTCTTCGCAGCCGACTGGCTCCGCGTCCCACCCCCCTGGCTACGCGGGATCACCCTGACGTACCCACTGCTCGTCCCCTTTCCCGGCTGGGAGGTCGACGCTCGTTTCCTGCCCGTCGACGCCCTCGACGCCGGCACGGGCGTGCCGCTGGTGCTGACCCGCGCCGGCCAGGACATCCCCCCGGTGCTGGCCGGCATCGACGCGTTCCTCCCCAAGGCGACCGCACAGGGATGGCCGATGCGGGTGATCGAGGTGCCGGACGGCCAGCACTCCTTCGACATCCTCAACCACGGCCCACAGTCCGAGGCAGCCGTCCTGGCCGCCCGCGACGCGGTCCTGGAGCTACTCAAGGCAACCTGACGGTTCCCCCCTGCCCTGCCCCGGCCCCGGCCCCGGCCCTGCCCGGCCCTGCCCCGGCCCATGCCCTGCCCCGGCCCTGCCCGGCCCTGCCCGGCCCTGCCCGGCCCGGCCCTGCCCTGCCCTGCCCTGCCACCCTGCACCGTCACCCTGCCCGTCGTCCGCCGGGGCGGTCGAGGCGTCGCCGGCGCCGCGTGATCGTGCTCGATCCTTGTTGTAGTGGCCTCGCGCCGTCGGGAGGGGCCTGTTTCCTGGATCGAGCACGATCACGCGGGCCGCGAGGTTCCGTACGGCGCGTCTCACCTGTCCGGCCAGCCAACGCGACGTGATCCACTCGCGTTTCTTGATGTCGGGGCATCCGTGGCAGCGGGACACGGCGATTTCCGTGAACGCGAGTGGATCGAGCCGCCGTGGTCGCCGTGTCCCATTCGACTACATGCAGAGGTGTCACGTTTGCCGGCTTTGGGAGGTTCTTCCGGGTGGCCTGGGTCACCTCGTCGGCGGAATCGGGGGCCGGGTCGGGTCGTTATACCTGGCATGCCACCGTGACCGTCGGGTCGTGGGGCGCGGGCAGCAGCCGTCGGGAACACCCGGCGGGTCGCCCCGGTTATATCCCCCGCACCGCCGAGCACCCCCCCGTAGGTAGGCGGAATGATCCGCTGCCGCGGTCGGTTACACCCTGTCCCGACGCCGACCCCCTTTCGCGGGTCGCCGGGCAGGACCCCTGTGAACTTTCCCCCGCACCGCCATCCACCCCCAAGGTGCGGGTGTCCCCCGAGGCATCCCCCGAGGCAGAGGAGCACGCCATCATGCGTACCGATCTGATTCGTAAGACGGCCCTGACCGCTGCTGGTCTCGCTTTCGCCGGTGGTGCGATCGCTGGTCCGGTGACCGCGGCGTACGCGATGTCGGACGCGAAGCCGGCCACCCAGACTCAGACTGACCGTAAGGGTGGTCATGGTGAGCGGGAGTTGGGTGTGCGCTACGAGGCGCAGCCGAACTTCTACTACTGCGGTCCCGCCGCTACCCGTAACGCTCTGAGTGTGCAGGGTAAGAACATCAACGTCGATGACATGGCCAAGGAGATGGG